>JBEKYH010000409.1:0-4679 GCA_049511115.1 Tepidisphaeraceae bacterium
GGTTAAGGCCACTCTTGGCCCACGCGGCCGCAACGTTGTGTTGCAAAAATCCTTCGGCAGCCCCCGTATCACCAAGGACGGCGTAACCGTGTCCAAGGAGATCGAGCTCCCGTCGCCATTTGAAAATATGGGCGCCAAGCTGGTGAATATGGTGGCCAGCAAGACTGGCGACGTAGCCGGCGACGGCACGACGACCGCCGTCGTATTGGCCGAGGCGATCTTCACCGAAGGCATCCGCGCGGTAACCACCGGCGTCAACCCGGTGAGCATTCAGCGCGGCATCCTCAAGGCCGCCGACATCGCCGCCGAGGCGATCACGCAGCAGTCCAAGAAGGTGAAAGGTCGCGACGACTATAAGAAAGTGGCCACCATCAGCGCCAACGGCGATGAAAAAATCGGCGACCTCATGGCTGACGCCATGGAAAAGGTCGGCCAGGAAGGCGTCATCACCGTTGACGAAGGCAAAAGCACCGAGTCGGTTCTGGAATACACCGAGGGGATGCAGTTCGACAAGGGATATCTCTCTCCCTACTTCATGACCAACCCCACAACTCTTGAGGCCGTGCTGGAGAACGCGCTGATCCTGATTCACGAGAAGAAAATCAGCAACCTGCCGGAAATTCTGCCGCTGCTCAACACCATCGCCACCTCGGGCCGCCCGCTGCTGATTATCGCGGAAGATGTCGAGTCCGAGGCATTGGCCGCGCTCGTCGTCAACAAACTGCGCGGCGTTTTGAAGGTTTGCGCAGTCAAGGCCCCGGGCTTCGGCGACCGCCGCAAGGCCATGCTGGGCGATATTGCCACGGTCACGGCCGGCAAATTCATCAGCGAAGATTTGGGATTAAAGCTGGAGAGCATCGAGATCGGCGATCTGGGTTCGGCCAAGCGCATTGTGATCGACAAGGACAAGACGCTCTTGATCGAAGGCGCTGGCAAGCGCAAGGATATCGACGCTCGGGCTGATCAAATCCGCAAGCAGATCGAAGCCACCACCAGCGATTATGACCGGGAGAAACTCCAGGAGCGTCTCGCCAAGCTGATCGGCGGCGTTGCCGTTATCCGCGCCGGCGCGGCAACCGAGACGGAAATGAAAGAGCGCAAGGACCTCATCGACGACGCGCTTCATGCCACCCGAGCGGCTGCCGAAGAGGGAATCGTCCCCGGCGGCGGCGTCGCCTTCCTGCGGGCCATTGCGGCCGTTGAAGCGGCCGCCCCCAAAGCCCGTGGCGATGAGCGCCTGGGATACCACATTGTCGCCGCGGCTTTGCGTGCCCCGGCAACTCAGATCGCCGATAACGCCGGCGACGACGGCCAGGTTGTCGTGGCCCAGATTCTGGAGAACAAGAACCCCTCCTACGGCTACAACGCCGCCACCGGCGAATATGGCGATATGTTCAAGCTGGGGATTATCGACCCCACCAAGGTTGCCCGCACGGCCCTCCTGAACGCGGCGAGCGTCAGCGGATTGGCATTGACCACGGAAGTGATGCTCACCGAACTGAAAGAGAAGAAGGGCGAAGAGGCGACGCTGGTTGCCGGGGCGGTGGCTTGATCCGCCCTGTGGCCGCGAAAGTCTCGAAGAACGCGCTCATCGTTGGATTGAGCGACGGTCGGACGATCTCGGCTCCGTTAGTCTGGTTTCCGCGGCTGCTGCATGGTACACCCGCGGAACGATCCAGATTTGAGTTGGGGCAACTTGGGATTCATTGGCCCGATCTGGACGAAGATATTCCAGTCGAAGGGCTGCTGCGCGGCGAAAAATCCGGCGAGTCGACCAAGTCGATCAGACGGTGGCTGGACGAACGCGAACGCCGGAAAAGGACGCCAGCACCTAGCCGAGCTTCGTACCGGGATCCGCGACTCTCCATAGAGATCGATCGCGACGAAGACGGCATGTGGGTCGTCAGATGCCCTTCGCTGCCGGGATGCGTCAGTCAGGGAAAGACTAAGAAGCAGGCGATGAAGAATATCAAAGCGGCGATTAGAGTGTGCCTGGAGGTTCGCGCTGAAAGAGGATGGCCTCTGACGGCTTAGATTTCATTAGGGTTGTAAAGGATTGTCCTTGGCCGCCAGCAAGCGAGATTACTACGATATCCTGGGCGTTGCCCGGACGGCGTCGGCCGAGGACATCAAGCGCGCCTATCGCCGTCTGGCGATGAAGCATCATCCCGACCGCAACGACGGGGCCGGCAAAACCGAAGCCGAGGCCAAATTCAAGGAGGCGGCCGAGGCGTATGAGATTCTCGGCGACGACGCCAAGCGCAAACGCTACGACCAGTTCGGCCACGACGGCGTCAAAGGCCAGCGCGATTTCTCCCACATGGATGTCGGCGACATCTTCTCGATGTTCGACGACATCTTCGGCGGCGGATTCGCTGGAGCTCGGCGCGGACGCCAGGCCCAGGCGCGCGGATATGATCTGGAGACGCGCGTCGAGCTGACGCTCCTGGAAGTCGCCACCGGTTGCGAAAAGACCATCGACTTTGAACGCCAGGACCGCTGCGACGCCTGCCGCGGCACGGGCGCCAAGCCGGGCTCGACGCCGGTGACTTGCCCCCATTGCGGCGGGCAGGGGCGCGTGGCCCAGCAGGGATTCGGCGGCATGTTCCGCATGGTCACCGCTTGCCCCGCGTGCGGCGGGCGCGGGTCGACCATCCGCGACCATTGCACCTCCTGCGGCGGCAGCGGCCGCCAGCTTCGCCGCCGCACGGTGATCGTCAAGATTCCCCCCGGCGTTCACGACGGCCAGGCCGTTCGCGTCGTGGCCGAGGGAGAGGCCGGCGAGCAGGGCGCACCGCCGGGCGATTTGCACGTTTATATCGCCGTAAAGGAACATCCGGTCTTCAGCCGGCACAATAACGACCTGGTCTGCCAGGTTCCGGTGAGCTTCACCGAAGCGGCTTTAGGCGCTACCATCGATGTGCCCACCCTGCGCGGGACCGAGCCATTGGATGTGCCCGCCGGCGCGCAACACGGGCAGGTCTTCAAGATCAAGGGCAACGGCCTGCCGGATATTCGCGGCGGGCGCGGTGGCGATGAACTGGTGCAGATCACCATCGAAGTGCCCAGGAAGTTGAACGACAAGCAGAAACAGATTCTGCGCGATTTCGCCGCCACCGAGGAGGCTCAGTTGCGGCAGACGCGCAAGTCGTTCATGGAGAAACTCAAAGGTATATTTTCCGGTGAAAGTGGAGGCTGAACATGGCCGTCAATGAACAAGAGATCGAATCCGATACGCCCGACGAGTCCGGCGGCGGTGCGTCGGCGGATGAATTGGCCAAGCTGCAAAAAGAGCGCGATGAGCTTTACGATCGCCTGGCCCGCTCGCAGGCGGAATTTCAGAATTCGCGCCGCCGGCTTGAAGCCGACGCCGAATTGCGACTGCAATACGCCAATAGCGCGCTCATCAAGGCGCTGATTCCCGTGATCGATAATTTCGAGCGCGCCCTGGCCGTCGATCCGGCCAAGGCCGACGCCGCCAGCATCCTCAAGGGTTTGCAGGTGGTCCACGATCAATGGCTGGCCGTGCTGAAGAAGGAAGCCGTCGAGACCATCGCCCCCGAACCGGGCGAGCTATTTGATCCGACTCGGCACGAAGCCCTGATCCATCAGCCGACGGATAAATACAAGGTACCGACCGTCACACAGCTTTTGACCAAGGGTTACGCCCTGCACGGGCGCACTTTGCGGCCGGCCAGCGTGGCGGTAAGCCAGTGAAGTCCAACCGCTGATATTTATGCCGACCTACGAATACAAGTGCGAAGCCTGCGGCCACACGTTTGAGAAATTTCAGTCGATGAGTTCCGCGCCGATCCGGAAATGCCCGGTGTGCGGCAAATCGAAGGTCAAACGCCTCATCGGCGCGGGAGCGGGCCTGATATTCAAAGGCAGCGGCTTTTACATCACGGACTACCGCAGCGACGCATATAATCAGGCCGCGAAGAAGGACGCCCCGGCCACGACGACGGCGGATTCGAGCAAACCAGCCGACGGAAAATCCGGCGAGGCCAAAACGACCGATGCGGCCAAGACGCCCGCCCCCGCGGCTCCAGTTGCCGAGAGCAAGCTCGCCGCGTCTTCCAGTGAAGGAAAAGCATCGTCGGGCGAAAGCAAGAGTTCATCGGGCGACGGCAAGGCTTCTTCAAGCGCAAGCAAGACACGAACAAAATCCGCCAAAGGCAAATCCTGACGCCTCGCCCGCGAGCGTCGGACGGTTCGCGGCGATGCGACGCTCATGGATGATCCTCTTTCCATTCTTTCCGAAAAAGCCAAGGCCCTGCCCAAGGCCCCCGGCGTCTACCTGATGAAGGACGCCGACGGCCACGTCATTTACATCGGCAAGGCCGCCAGCCTGCGCGATCGGGTGGGAAGCTATTTCCTGGCCTCCACGAAACTCGAAAGCAAAAAGATCGGCATGGTGCAGCACATTGCCGATTTCGACGTCGTGCAGACCGAGTCGGAGGTCGAAGCGCTGCTGGCCGAGAACCGGCTCATCAAGGATATTCAGCCCAAATACAACGCCCGGCTGCTGGACGACAAGACATTCCCATATCTGATGATCACCACCTCCGACGATTTCCCCGGCGTGTTTGTCACGCGCGAGCCGCGCACCCGCGGCGTCAAACTCTACGGCCCGTTTACGTCGGTCGCGACGCTCAAGGAGGCGGTGACGCTGTTGC
>JBEKYH010000410.1:0-4666 GCA_049511115.1 Tepidisphaeraceae bacterium
ATTTCCGTCGCGTTGATCGCGGCCCCGCGTTCATCACTCACGCATATCGCCTCTCCGTCTGAGGCCAGGCCGTGGCTCCCGCGAATGAGCGACACATCCTGGCTCACGCCGCCGGCGGCGCGATCCCAGAATAATTCCAGCGGGTCGTATCCCGGCTTGCGATGAATATCCACCATTTTGGCGAAGCTCGGCGCCGCCGCAGGATCAGACCACCAGCGATAATCGAGCCACGCTTCAGGCGCCGCGCGAAGAACTAATTCCCCCGCCCGGCGGTGGGTCAGGCCCAAATCCGCGGAAGTCGCGACCGTTAACAGCGGTTGCGAGGCGAAAACGTCTCGCGCGCTTGCCACAGCCTGTTTGTCGCGGCAATAGACATGCGCGATCTGATGATCCACCAGCGCGACCGCGCTCGATTGCTCATAGTCGATCAGGTTGCCATCCGCGGTGGATCGAGTGACGAGTAATCCCGCTTCTGCGAGCAATCGGTTCGGCGATACAGCCGCCTTCACATCCGTCATGGCGTACTCGCTCAGGAGCACGATCTTTCCGCCGCTCTCCAGGACGGCGCTGACCAGTGGTTCCACGGCGTCGGCGGCGTCGCAAACGGCCTGCCGCGCCTGCGGAGAGCCTGGCCCGAAGCGCTGCAAGTCGTAATCGAGGTGCGGAATGTAAACGAGCTGCAGGGCCGGCGCCTGATGGCTCCATATCCAAGCCGATGCCCTGGCGATCCACTGGCTTGAGGCGATCCCGGCCATGGGTCCCCAATAGTTCATCAGCGGAAACGGCCCGAATTGGGCGAAAAGCCGCGGCACCAGGTCGCGCGGCTCGGACCAGCACAGGCTCGTCAGTTTGCCGTCAGGACCGTGGTCCGGCTTGGGCGTCAGCACGATGTCTGCCGCGGGGCGCAAGGCGCCGGCGAAACCCGGCATACAGTTCTGGAAAAACAGCAGGGCGGTTTTGTATTTGCTCTTGCCATCGGCGTCCTGCCAGAATCGCGGTGCATCGAGGAACTGGTTGGATTGCTCCCAGAAGGAAATCTGTTTGCGGAATGCCGCGAAGTTACTGGCGTCCACCAGATTCTGATCTTCCCTGGAGCGAAACGTCGGCAGGCCGTTGGCGAGGATGCCATGCCGCGCGGGCGCGACGCCTGTCGTGAGCGTGGCCTGCACACTGCATGTGACGGCCGGGAACGACGGCGTGAGCGTTCTCGCCTCTCGCGACGCAGCCCACCGGCCCAGGGCGGAGGCGGGGGGAATGGATTTCGTCAGCGCCGAACTGAGGCCCGGCATGTCGATGACGCAAACGCGGTTGGCGGTCAATGCGGATTCCTTCAAAGCGAACTCCTTTGCAAGTGGGGTTGGTTATCGCTAATTTCAGCGCCGAAACCAAGGAGTCATGATGGCCGGCGGATTGGAATCGCGTGTGGTGCTGCTTCCGCGGGATTTGCAACCCACTGATATCGCCGGTCGAACGGTGGTGGTCTTCGATGTCCTGCGCGCCACGACCACCATGACCGCCGCACTCGCGGCCGGTGTGAGCAATATTTGCATCTTTGATAACCTGGAAGCCGCGCGAGTAGCGGCGCACGCGTATTCCGGCCCGCGCATTCTTTGCGGCGAAATCAACTGCCTCAAACCGGACGGATTTGATCTGGGCAACAGCCCGAGCCAATGGAACGCCGCCGAACACGCCGGCCGCGAGGTTTTCATGTCCACCACCAACGGCACCCGCGCGATTGTCGCCGCCGCAGCGCTCGCTCCGGCGCACATGCTGGCCGGCGCGATCGTCAACGCGGCCGCCGTTGCCCGCGCCGCGAGAGAGCTTGGTAAAAACGTCACACTTCTTTGCGCCGGAACCAATGGTGAGGTTTCCCTCGAAGATACCCTGGGGGCCGGCGCTGTCCTGACGGCTCTGCTCGTTAACGGCCCATGCCAACCGGTGGGCGACGCGGCCCAGTTCGCCCTGCGATTATTTTCTCAGGCCCGCAATGATCTGCCCGCCGCCATGCACACCGGCGGCGGCGGTCTCAACCTCATTCGCGCCAGGCTGGAGGCGGACATTGATTTCTGCGCTCGCCTGGACGCGCTGGATATTGTCGGCCACGTCAGCGCCAATCCCCTGTCAGTCAGCGTCCAAAGCAAGAGCGATGGATGGAACTAAATAGTCTTTGAATTTCGCCCGCGCAAAAACCGCCCCGCGTTTCGCGCCGCATCGGGATGACTATCGAGGAACCAGGCGAGAATCGCCAAGGCGAACAAGATAGAAATCAAAACCCCTGGGAGAAATTCAAAGATTGGCGGATGCAGCCAGATCTCGGAGGCAAGCACGATTCCCACCGTCGCCGGGGCGGCGAGCGCCCGGATGATGATGTGTCCCCAGGATATCTCGCCGCCGGTCCTCCGGGCCGATGCCATGTCCGAAGCGATTCGCTGCAGGGCCAGCGCCCCCAGCCGAATAGCGAACAGGTTGACGATGCTGATACCGGGCTGTCGCGTGCCCCCAAAAATCACCGGCACAAAGAAGAGCCACTCCGCGATGGTTTCCAGCAGGTAAACCATGGGGGAAAGTGTACCGCTGGCGTGCAAAAAATTGCAAGGTGAATGCGTGCCGGTGTTGCGCCGTGGTGTTTCCCCCTCTCCATGTACTCAGGGAGAGGGCTGGGGTGAGGGTCGCATTTGAGTTTCGGGAGATGGTTGCGACCGCCGGCCAAGAACCCTCACCCTAACCCTCTCCCTGAGTACATGGAGAGGGGACCAGAAGCAAAGGGTATGCATCAGCGCACATTTGCATTGTCCGCCAGCTCTTGCGTTGGTAAGATATTTGCGGTGCATTTCTGAACGGTCAGACACGACGAACGCCGCTTAGCGGCATGAGGCTGATCCATGTCACAGGATGAATTGAGTCGTCGTCGATTTCTGCAAACTTCGGCCGCCCTTGCCGGGGCCGTCGCCATATCGCAATGGATGCCGCCTTCCGCGGCCGGGGGCGAGGCGATCAAACGGACCGCCGTCGATCAGGTGACGCTGGGGAACACGGGGCTGAAGCTCAGCCGCCTGGGCATGGGCACTGGGTCGGAAAACGGCCGCACCCAGTTTGCTTTGGGCAAGGACGGCTTCGTCAAACTGATCCGCTATGCCTATGACAAGGGAATCACCTATTTCGACACCTGCGACCGGTACGAAAGCATGGCGTACATGGGCGACGCCATCAAGGAACTGCCGCGCGAGAAGCTGTTCATTCAGTCCAAGATCAGCGGGCGGCCGGCCGACGTGGTCGCCGCCATCGACGCCGAGCGCAAACGCCTCAACACCGATTACATCGACAGCATGTTGATTCACAGCCAGACCGCGGCCAACTGGACCAGCATGGATGTTTGGAAGCGCATCATGGACGGGTTCAATGAGGCCAAGGATAAAAAGATGATCCGCGCCAAGGGGTCGTCCTGCCACAACCTTCCGGCGCTCACCGACGCGGCCAACAGCGACTTCCACGAGGTGCATCTCGTCCGCGTGAATCCCCAGGGCAAATACGTTGACGGCCCCAGCGGCGGCGGATATACCGCGACAACCACCTACCCGGTTGAACCGGTCCTGGCCCAGATCAAGACCATGAAAGCCAAGGGCCACGGCGTCATCGGCATGAAAATCCTCGGCAACGGCCTGTTCACGGCTCCCGAAGACCGCGAAAAATCCATCCGCTTTGCCATGTCGTGCAAGGATATCGACGCGGTGGTCATCGGCATGAAATCCCCACAGGAGATCGACGAGGCCATCGACCGCATCAACCGCGCGCTGGTGGCCGCGTAGTGATCTGGAAGGGTCTGCTAGCTTCGCTTCTGCTCCTGGTCCCAGTTGCGTCCTGGGCGGATGTCACGCCGTATCCGCCCTACCCCGGCGCCGCTCCGAGCACGGCCTACAAAGTCACCGTGAACGGCCAGCCGGTGTTTGTGCATAATTATTTCACCTACGACCAGTTCAACTGGATGGACTACGCCAGTTTCTCCATGACCGGAAAGGTGCACGTTGAAATCACCGTGCTGGTGAGCGAACGCAAACTGATCACCTGCAACATCCGGCCGCTGGCATACGGGATTCAGCCGCAGATCAACGGCAACACGGTCAGCTTCGACCTGGATCAGCCGCGCTATTTGGTTTTGTTTTTCAACGACGAGCCGGCCTTTAACAATACGGGATTGATGCTGTTTGCCGAGCCTGTGGAGAAGAACCCGGTCAAGCTAGGCGATAAGAACGTCTATGACATCCGCGACTACCAGGTTGACGCCACGGGAAAGACCGTCGAGACGGTCAAGATAAACCAGGCCGTCGCGGATGTCTCCGCCAAAGCGGGCGGCGGCGTGCTCTTTTTCCCGGCCGGCGTGTACACGACCGGCACCATCCTCATGAAGAGCAACGTCACGCTCTATGTCGATGCCGGCGCGGTGATTCGCGGGACCGGCCGGAACGCCGATTATACCGCGGCGCCCGCGCGGCCTGGCGGGAGGGCGATGCGCGCCCAGATTGTCTTCGACAATGTCGAAAACGCCGGGCTGGCCGGCCGCGGAAGCATCGACATGAACGGCTATCCGACGCTCTGGCATGACTTCCAACCCGACACCTCGGACGGCCGCGCCAGGGACGCCGATGGAAAAGTGCTCGATCCCCACGCC
>JBEKYH010000411.1:0-4660 GCA_049511115.1 Tepidisphaeraceae bacterium
TATGACGGCAAGGCGGCGATCGTGCAAGCGATGCCGCCTGGCACGCGGAGCGTTTGTTATGTCAGGCCCGGCGATCCGGATGACGCCGTGCTCTACCGCGGATATAGCGTGGGCATTCTGTTTGGGTTGATACCGCTCGTGATCGGGGGGCTTGGGGTGATTGGATTAGTTGTGAACTTCCGTATTCCAAAAACTTGAACTTTGCTCTTGACATACCACCATTTGTTCCTAAAATTGGAACACGTGCGGATCATCACTTGGCGGGCGTTACGCGAATTTGGCGAAAGGTGGCCCGCCGCCGTCGGGCCGTTGTCGGATTGGTATGAACTGACGTCCTCGGCGGCTTGGCGTAACTTCGCCGAACTGAAAGCCACGTTCGGCCAGACCGATCAGACAAAGGTGGGGAGCGGGCAGACCGTATCCGTCTTTGATATCGGCGGCAATAAATTCCGGCTTGTCGCCTTTGTCAGTTACGCCAAGGGCAAGGTTTACGTGCTGAGGGTGATGACTCATAAGGAATACGACAAGGGCAACCAGCAATGGAAGGGCGAACTATGAAGATTCATGCTTTCAACGGTGCACCCGATCTATCCGACCTGCCGGCATCCTACTTGGAATTGCTCGCCGAGTTCCCCCTGCGCCCGATCCGAAACGGAACGGAATACACGCGTGCCGCGAAAATCATCCATCGCCTTGCGCTGCGCGAAGGCGAGATCGATTCCGGCGAGGAGTCCTATCTCGAAGTTCTCGAAGCCATGGTCGAACGCTATGACCTGGAGCACAATCCCATTAACACCGACGATGTGTCTCCCACGCGGGCGTTGCGAATGCTGGTCGAACAGGCGGGGATGAATGTTACGGAGTTGGGCAAACTGCTCGGCAGCAAAGGCGCGGCTTCGGAGCTTCTCAGCGGCAAGCGCAAAGAGCCGAGCAAAGTTCAGATCGCCAAATTGTGTGCGCGGTTCAAAGTGAATCCCGCGGTATTTCTGCTACGGGCCAAAACGCCGGCGGACGCGGCGTGATATTGTTGCCTACCCCACCCGATCGCCCGTAGCATCCGCCCATACCGCCGCTGACGGGGATTGCACCGCTTCGCGGATGCTCCTCGCGATTCCGGCGGCGTCGAGTCCCACCTCGGCGAGCTGCTGCCCGCGCGTGGCGTGGGCGACCAATCGGTCGGGCATGCCCAGGCGGCGGATGTTTGCGGTGGGCAGAGCGTGGGCGACGGCGTACTCGATGAACGCCGAGCCGAAGCCATTGGCGAGGGCGTGGTCTTCCAACGTCAGCACCGGGTTTCCGGGCCGCAGGACGCGGCGGATCATTTCGCCGTCGACCGGCTTGCAGAATCGCGCATCGACAACTTCGACGCTGATTCCTTCGTGTTCCAACTGGGCCGCCGCGTTCATCGCGGAGCCGGCCAGGGCGCCGTAGACCACCAGAGTCGCGTCGCTTCCTTCCTTCAGGACGCGGCTTTGGCCCACGGTCCAATCGGCTTTGGCGGCGTCGCGCAACTCCGGCTCAATCGTCGTATGGAAATCCCGCGCCGGCACGTTATCGCGCGGATAACGCACGGCACTGGGGCCGTCGAGCGTCAAACCCAGCTTCAGCGCCCGCTTTAATTCCGATTCATCGCTGGGGGCCATCAGCACCATCTCGGGCATGGGCCGCAGGAAGGCCTGATCCATGAAGCCGTGATGGACAGCGCCGTCGTCGCCGACATATCCAGCGCGGTCCATGGCAAAGATCACGGGGACGTCGTTCAGGGAAACTTCCTGCCACACCTGGTCAAAGGCGCGCTGGATGAAGGTGCTGTAGATCGCCGCGACGGGGCGCACGCCGCGTTTGGCCATGCCCGCGGCCATTGCCGTCAGGTGGCTCTCGCAGATGCCGGTGTCGTAATAGCGCGATGGGAATTCTTTCTCGAATTTGCTCAGGCCCGTGCCGTCGGGCATTGCCGCCGTGAGGGCGACGACGCGCGGGTCTTGCCGGGCGATGTCGATCATGGCGTCGGCAAACGCGGTCGTCCAACTGCGACCCGTCGAGGGGTTCAACTCCAGGCGGCAGCCATTGACCTGAAAACCAGCCGGGCTGTGGAATCGCGTCGGCTCACTGGTGGCGGTTTCAAAACCATGCCCTTTGACCGTTTTCACGTGCAGCAGCACGGGCCGGTTTACGTGCTTGATTTCCGCAAGGAAGTTAATCAATCCCGGCAGATCATGCCCATCCAGCGGGCCCATGTATTTCACGCCCATGGTCTCGAATATTTGTCCCGGCCACATCGCGCCTTTGACGCCTTCACAGAGCGCGTGCCAGGCATGTTCGATGGCCTGCTGCATGCCGCCGGGGAGGCGATGAACGACCTTTTCGCTCAGCCGTTTGAATTCGTCGTAGGTGGTGCTGACGCGGACGCGTTCGAGGTACTGGCTGAATGCCCCCTGGGGGCGGCTGATGCTCATGCCGTTGTCATTGAGCACCATCAATAGTTGCCGTTTGAGGGTGCCGGCGTTGTTCAGGCCTTCAAAGGAAAGGCCGTTGACGATACTGGCGTCGCCGATCATCGCGACCACGTGGCCGTTATTCTTAAGGTGAGTGCCGGCGCGGGCCATACCGACGGCGGTGCTGATGGCGGTGCCGGCATGGCCGACGGCAAATAAGTCGTAGGGGCTTTCTTCCGGCGAGGGGAATCCCGAAACCGAGCCCTTTTTTCGCAAATTCTTAAAGAGACCGCCTCGGCCCGTGATCATCTTGTGGGGATAGCACTGGTGGCCGACATCGAACAACAGCATGTCCGGGCCGGCGGGAAAGGGGCCGAAATCGTAAACGTAGTGCAACGCCAGGGTCAACTCAACGACGCCCAGATTCGAGGCGAGGTGTCCGCCATTGGCGGCAACGCCTTCTACTATCGTCTGCCGTATCTCGCCGGCGAGTTGAATCAACTCGTCCATCGACAGCTTCCGTACGTCCGACGGCGAGCTGATTCTGTCCAAAACCGACATCAAAGCCTCCCAAGGGGCGTCCACACTGCAACACCCGTCATACCCTCCAATTACAAACCGTGAACTTCTACCCGTAAGCAACCGGCGAGTCCATTACGGGAAGATGACAGAGTTGTAAGGATTCATAAGGTTTGCCCCTGCGAAAACGACGCATCTTACGCGATCCCGCAGCAAGTTCCTTTGAACTATCATAGTCTTGCCGATTTACACATTCCGGGCCACGACGAACCGGGCCAACTCCCGCAAACCCCGCGCCGTGGCCCCAAAATCGTGGATGGATTCAATCGCGGCGGCAAGATTCTTCTCAGCCTCGCGCCGGCTGGCTTCCATGCCAATGAGCCTGGGATAGGTCATTTTCCCCTTGGCGACGTCTTTTTGCGTGGCTTTGCCCAGTTGCTCAGGCGTGGCGGTTTCGTCCAGGAGGTCGTCTACGATTTGGAAGGCCAGGCCCAAATGCCGCCCAAAGTGGTCCAGGCTGGCCAACTTTGTGCCATCCGCGCCGGCCGCCAATGCGCCCATTCGGCAAGAAGCTGTCAGCAAAGCCCCTGTTTTCATGCGATGGAGATTCCGCAATTCGTCGAGATTGGCGGGGGGGTGGGCGGCATCCATATCCAACACCTGCCCGCCAATCATGCCGGCCGGCCCGGTTGCCGCGGCGAGTTCCTTCACCAGAGCTGCGACCAACTCCGGCGGGCAATCGACCGCGAGAAGCTCAAACGCCATCGTCACCATGGCGTCGCCGGCGAGGATCGCGGTAGCCTCGCCGTACACCTTGTGATTCGTGGGACGGCCCCGCCGCAGATCATCGTCATCCATGGCCGGGAGATCGTCATGGACCAAACTAAATGTGTGGACCAGTTCCATCGCCGCCGCCGAGGCGAGCGCTGCCGGGGCGACTTCGCCGTCGCCGGCACAAGCGCGCCAGCATTCCAGCACCAGCGCCGGCCGCAGCCGCTTGCCGCCGGCCATGAGGCTGTATTGGACGGCCTCCAATATCCGCGGCGGCGCGCCGGCATAGCGCGATGGCAGGGCCTGAAAGTAGCTGTTGAGCGCGTTTCCCCACTCCGTCAAAATCGAAACGGCATCCGCTCCCTGCTCGCTTTTCGCCTCGTTTGCTTTCACATGCATCCTTCCCAAATCGCACGTATCCGCATGAATCGACGCGCCCATCCAACCATATCCGGCGGATGCCATCAAGAGGGGCGATGAAGGACTCAGGACTGAGAGGAATTATGACAAGGTGACCAGGTGACAAGGTGACCAGGGGACAAGGTGAGGGGGTGACAAGGTGAGGGGGTGACAAAAGCCACGAGCTTTGGTCTTTTGTCACCTTGTCACCCGGTCACCTTGTCACCTTGTCAGATCCCCCCCGCTCCGTAGTCCTGGGTCGGGCAGAGGATATATTGCCGGGGAGTGACCGCTGGCGCGCCGGGCATTCGCCGGGAAATCATCGCTGCTTATCTGGCTTCTGGCTCGCGGGTGGTGAGCTGGGTGTTTGTGACCGCCGTCGTTTATCGCTGGCTCGGAGCGGATCTGTTCGCAGTTCTCGCGCTGGTTCGCACGACCATCGGGCTGCTGAATTACACGACGCTGGGGTTGGCGCCGGCGATGGTGCGAATGTTGTCTCTGGAGAAACGAGCTGCCCAAGCACCGAGTGAGGTCTA
>JBEKYH010000412.1:0-4643 GCA_049511115.1 Tepidisphaeraceae bacterium
TATCCCTTTCCCTGCGTACATGGAGAGGGGACCAGACCCCGCACTTAAGCACGTGCTCCCGTTTTTCGACCCGCAGGGAGCGTTCTGGGTGTTATCCCGCAACACCGGTGGAAATCAAGCCTAAATTTCCCGTTTATTGAAAATTCAGAATTGGTTAAGACGGCAGCGAATTCAGGTAGTCGATGAGCTGCCGCAGGCGGCCGTGATCGCGACGGTTGAAATTGAAGACCAGGCGGGCCATGGCCGCCAGGTCCGGCTCGTCGCGCTCGACGGGGAGAGCGCCGGTCACCTCGTATCCGCCCTGGGCGATGTCCTTGAACTCCGCGCGGATGTGCTCAAGCTGGGCGGCGTTGGGGGCGCGATGGAGGCGCATCGCCATGGCGTCGCGCGTGTAGCGGATGCTGTGATAATTGCTGTAAAAGCGGCGGATTTCGGCGGCGGCATCGTCGACGCTGCGAGTGATCTTGTAGAGGTGGAGATCGTTTTCGCCGATCAGGCCGCGGCCTAAAAGCTGCGTGCGCACGTACTCCTGCCAGGCGTCCCAGTATCCGCCGGCGGCGGAATCAATGAATACAATCGGCATCGGCACGCTCTTGCCGGTCTGCACGAGCGTGAGCACTTCAAAGCCCTCGTCCATGGTGCCAAAGCCGCCGGGGAAGAGGGCGATGGCGTCGCTGAAGCGCACGAACATCAGCTTGCGCGTGAAGAAATATTTGAAGTGAATCAGCTTGGGATCGTTGGCGATGAAGGCGTTGGTGCGCTGCTCAAAGGGAAGGCGGATGGCCAGGCCGAAGCTGGCCTCGGCCCCCCCACCGCCGTGGCCCGCGGCCATGATGCCGCCGCCGGCGCCGGTGATGACCATCCATCCAGCGGCGGCCATCGCCTTACCGAAGGCGGCGGCCTGGGCATAGTCGGGATCGGTTTGCGGCGTGCGGGCGCTGCCGAAGATGCTCACCTTGCGCACGTTGCGGTACGGCGCAAACACCTTCAGGGCGTAGCGCATCTCCTGCAAAGATTTGTTGATCAGCTTGAGATCGCCGCGATTGGTCTCATTGCGGAGGAGCAGCAGCGCGTTGGCCACCATCTGGCCGATGAGATCACCGTCGGGGACGTGGGCGAGTTGGCCGATGAGGACGTTGGCGGTCTGGTGAACCTGCTCGACCTCGGCCCGGCTCAAGGCAATCGGCGGCTGGGTCGTCTGATGAGGAAGGTCGGTATCGTCCTGGACGCCCACTACTGTCCTACCTCAATCCGGGCGTACTTTTCCAGTGTGCACTGGTTGTTCTTGAGCAACTGGCCCACCGAACCCTTGAACTTGTCGGGATTGATGAATTCCTGATCGAGCAGGACGCGCTCCTCGTAAAAGGTGCGCATCTTGCCTTCGGCGATCTTTTCGGCGATCGGCTTGGGCTTGCCGCTCTCGACGGCCTGGGCCACGGCGATTTCGCGTTCCTTGGCAACTAAGTCGGCAGGGAGGCCTTCGCGATTGAGCGACAGGGCCAGCGGCTTGCGGGCGGTGATGTGCACGCCTAAGTCGCGGAGAAGCTCATCGCTGGGTGATCCGCTTACGCTGGTGAGGACGCCGATCTTGTTGGTGACGGTGTACATATAAAGCGAGACTTTTCCGGCGGGATTGGCGATGACGGCGGTGTGGCCGATGCGGACGTTTTCGCCGGTCTGCTGGGCGACCTGGGTCAGTTGCTCCTTGATTGCCGGGGCTTCGCCGGCGTTGGCGGAATGATCTTTCAAGAGCAGGTGGGCCGCGGCGGTGGCGAGCGCCAAAACCGGCTCGCTCTTGGCGGTGAAATCAGTGTTGCAATTCACTTCGACCAGCGCGCCGCTCTTGCCGTCAGGAGATAGCACACCCACGACGCGCCCCTCGGTGGCGGCGCGCTCGGCGATGCTGGTCTTGATGCCCTTCTTGCGGAAGTAATCAACGGCGGCGTCAACGTTTCCGGCGGTCTCGACCAGGGCCTTCTTGCATTCCATCATTCCCTGGCCGGTCTTGCTCCTCAATTCATTAACCAATTTGGCGGTAATTTCAGGCATGGCGGTCTCTCCCAGAATGAATTCTCAAGTCGGCGCTGGAACCATTGTCTATTTATATAGTCCGGCGCCTGGGCATGAATTGCAGTGCGGAATTGTTCAGCCCGTATGAGCGGCCAGCGATTCTGCCGGGGCAACCTCGACGGGCGATTCAAGGGGCGCGCCATCGACGGGGGCCGTGGCGGCGGACGTCTCCGGCGCCGCAATCGGCGCTTCGGTCGGCGCGTCGTCGGCGCGGAACTGGCTGCGGGCGCTGCGACGCGGCTTCTCTGGACGCGCGGCGGCTGGCTCTTCGCCCTTGGTTTCGCCGCGGCCGGTCTTGCCGTCGATGACGGCGTCGGCCAATTCCTTCAGCACGATGTCGATCGCCCGCATGGCGTCGTCGTTGCCGGGAATGGGAAGGTCGATCAAATCGGGATCGCTGTCGGTGTCGATCAGGGCCACGGTAGTCACACCCAGCTTGCGGGCCTCTTTGACGGCGATATGTTCGCGGCGCGTGTCGATCAGGACCATGAGGCCCGGCATGCGCTCCATTTTGCGGATGCCTTCCAGGTTGCTCTTGATGCGGTCGCGCTCGCGCGAGAGCGTGCTCTTCATTTTCTTGGAGTAGCTTTCGATCTGGCCGCTGGCCCAGAGCTTTTCCAATTCTTCCAGGCGATTGAGGCGGGCGCGGATGGTGCGGAAGTTGGTCAGCGTTCCTCCGAGCCAGCGCTCCGAGACATAGTGCATGCCGCAGCGCTTGGCCTCTTCCTCGATGGAATGGCGGGCCTGGCGTTTGGTGCCGACGAAGAGGACGTCTTTGCCGGAGGCGACGACCTGGGTCACGAGTTTTTTGGCTCGGAGGAGTCCCTTGGTGGTTTCCTTCACATCAATGATGTGAATCATGTTCCGCTTGCCGTGGATGTACGGCTCCATCTTCGGATTCCACCGGGAAACCCGGTGTCCGAAGTGGACGCCGGAATCAACGAGCATTTTGACCAGTTCCGCGGGAGTCGCCATGAAATCACTCCAAAAATCAAGCCTTTTACGGGGGAGCCGTTTTGGGCATCCCGTCAGCCGATGCGTCACCAGCACGGCCAAGACGGCCGGCGCCCGCAATGAGGCTTAAAGCAGCACGAGTTATGAAAAAATACCGGATTCGATCCGCCCGGACCAACATCCGCGGCCACTTGGCAAGCCGAGTCTGGTACTTTACTCCTGCCGGGAACCGGTTGCAAGAGCAAGGTTAAGATGGGGAAGGGTAGGAAAAATAGGCATGAGCGGCGATGGTTGGAAGCGGGAAGGCCGGAGGGATAGGGGCGGTTGGTGACAAGGTGACAAGGTGATTGGGTGATTGGGTGACAGGGTGACGGGGTGACAAAGGCGCGCGGACTCCCCTACCGAGGATTATCGCCGAGTGGGATTTTGAAACCTATCAGCCGGGAACCACGCGCTACCCCAGACGGCAAGCCAAATTGCTTGGGAAGACGAATGGGAGGAAGATGGAGGAGTCCAGCGAGCCAGCGAGCAGGGGCGTCGCCGGCGCGGACGCCTCGAAGTCAGGCAAACACTTTGTCGCTTTGTTGCCGAAGTTATGGGTGGCCATCCCGGGATTGATTGTCACCCTGTCAAATGCACTGACACGTTTATTTCGCACCATCGCGCAATTCTTCAGCGCACTGGGGTCCCTTGTTGGCAGGGCTGTTGACGCGGGTGGAAACGGGCCACGATTCCAGGTCCCCCGCATACGGTTGCAGAAGGCTCTGCACTTCATCGGCCGGCGTCTCCTCGCTTAACCAGCGGCCATAGTCGGCGGGCGCGATGATGAGGGGCATGCGGTCGTGGATTTCCTTTACGGCGCTGTTGGGGGAGACAGTGATAATCGTCGCGGAATCGATGATCGCCTCGGCCGCCGGGTCCGTCCATCGCTCCCACAATCCGCCGAAGCAAAACGGGCGGCCGTCGGTTGGGTGAATGAAGAAGGGCTGCTTTGCTTTTCCCTCGGCCTTCCATTCGTAAAAACCGTCCGAGGGAATCAGGCAGCGCCGGCGGGCCAGCGCGACTCGGAAGGCGGGTTTTTCGGCGAGCGTTTCGCCGCGGGCGTTGATCATGCGGTTGCCGATCGAGGGGTCCTTGGCCCACGATGGAATCAGGCCCCAGCGCACCAGGCTCACCACGCGCTGGCCGTCCTTGTTGAGGCGGATGATGGGGATGTCATTGGTCGGGGCGATGTTGTATTGGGCCGACCAATCCGGAAGCGGCGGCGTGATATCGGCGATGGCCTCGATGATGGACTGCGGGAGAGTTTTGAGGATGGAGCGGCCGCACATTTGGGGCATTTTAAGCGAAAGAGATTTTCACCGCTAAGGCGCGAAGGACGCGAAGGAATTCAAGAAAGAGGGATTCACCACGGAGGACTCAGAGGACGCGGAGGAAGAAAATTAACGTGACCCTTTGCCCTAGGCATCAAGGCTTGCAAGCAGCGCTCGGCAGCGGGTGGCAAGATCACCGTAGAACTCGGGATCATCGAAACGGGCAAAGTCATTTAACATACGCCTCCTCTTGATTCTTGCCGAGGAAGTTTCTGACGGCGCGTCGTTCGTCCAGGCTATCGAAGA
>JBEKYH010000413.1:0-4586 GCA_049511115.1 Tepidisphaeraceae bacterium
CCGTTCCCTGCGGCGACACCCTGTTTGAACTTCTCGACTCCGCTGACCAGGCCGCTCACGGCGCGGACGGCAGAGGTAAGTGATTTCACCAGGGTCGCTGCGCCGGCTAAGTGGTCGGTTTCGCTGCCCATCACCGCGCCGGTCGCGCCGGCGAAGAAAATCGTCCAATAGGGGTGTTTGCGCAATGGCCCCAGGGGATCAATTTTGGCGGCGGTCTCGATGACTTTGGCCTTCGCGGCGGCAATGTCGGCGTGGATTTGCGTTTTGCTGTTCATGCAATCAAAGCAGTTGGCGAATTAATCCCGCGCCGATGGAGGCCACCATCAGGGACGACAGCCCCACGGTGATGGCCGCCGCCGCGGGGGTCATGTAGTTTTCCAAGAAGAGGAAATAACCCCACATGAGGAAGCCCGCCCCCCCGAGGGCGAGCAACAGCAGCACGACGCCGACCGCGGCGGCGATGGTCAGGCGCACCAAGTTGCGCCGCAGCGATCGGCCTTCGGCTTCGAAGAGTTCGGCGACAGCTACGCCGAGTTGCGCCAGAATCTCCATTGGCTATTTCCGCGAGAGCAGGCGGGCGATGATGAATCCCGCCCCGAATGCGATCAGCGCCGTGGTGAGCGGATGCTCGCCGAGGGTGGTCTCAAAGTCCTGGGCGGTATGCACGCCTTTCTCCTTGAGATCGCCGATCTTGTGCTTGATCCCTTCGACAGCCGCAACGGCGTGATCCTTGGCCACATCCTTGGCCACGAAGGCGCCGGATTTACCCGCCCCCAGGGCGCTGCCGACCAGGCTGGTGAGATCGCCGCGCAATTGCGTGAAGCTGCTCTTGAGGCTTTCGATATCAGCGGCAAAGTTGTTCTTGGCATCGGACCCGGCATCGACTGTGTCGTTCGTGGCTTCCATTTGAAACTCCTTAAAGGTGCGGTTGAAACGCTTCTATAACTAACCCATCGGCCACAAGGGGGCAAGTTGGAGATGGGTCAGAATTTACCGGACCTTATGCAAAAACGAGGCCGGAGGACTCCCCTAAGGCGGATATCGGCGGGTGGGGGGAGCTAATTAGTCGTCAATATGATGTCCGGAAGCACCAGCGGTTTACTGGCCGTATCCGGCGTGATAGGCGGCATGGTGAAATAGGTATGGACAACGCGGATCATAGGCAATGGCCCAGGGGGGCCGCCGGTCAATCCGACGGACATTCCGATTTGGTAATCCCCCGCCTGCACATCCTCAATGTGAAATGTATCGCCGTCGCTGTATTCCAGCGCATACGAGGGCTGGTTCGGAGCGTCCGGGCCAAGGGAGGGGAGATAAGCGCGGCCGGCGGGCGTCGCGAGAAAGTCGTGCATCCAAGCATTGCGCAACTCGGCCGCGCCGTTTTTCACGTCGTCGGGCATTTCCGGCACGACCGGCGCGGCGGGAAGGCTGGTAACGCCGGAACGGATGCCGTACCGGCCCACGCTGACACTTTTGGGGAACCGGATATTGACCAAAACCTCGCGACCGCCTCCGCCGAGATTCGCCGTTGCCGTTTTCCCGGCCACAACGGTTGTCCAGACGAATTGAGTGTAGCCCACGTTGATTATCTGCGGGTATTGGGGAGCGAGAGTCTGTGCGAGACGGCGGCGGATGTGCAGTGGTCCCGGGGGCACTTTCGTAAAGAGAAAATGCCCCTCATTGTCGGCTTGAGTGGTGGCCGTAAAGCTCATGATCGGCGGCCAGAGATACATAGGCAGGACAGTGTAATCATCTGAGGTCGCGGCGATTTGGCTTCCCGCCGCCGGATGAGTGCCCACCGTGGCGCGCCCCTCGACGCGCCCCCAGGGGAGCAGGTGAATATCGGTGGATTTGGCGATGTCATCCTGGTTGGCCCGGGCTATTCCATCGGGGCCGCAGGCGACGACCACATAATCGCCGGACTGCGGGGGCAAGTCGTAAGCGCCGTCAGGGCCGCTCGTCGCGGAGGCCGCCGCGACGGCCGAAAGAGCACCGTCGCGCAAGGTGACGGTTTGCAACCCGGGAACGACGGCGACCAAGGAAACGCCGGACTCCGGCTTGCCGTCGGTTCCAAGAACATGGCCGACAATGTCTTTGGCCGGAGTCAATGCAAAGTTCACCGTGGCGGAACCTTGTTGCGCCGCCGAGACCGCCGGTAAATAGCCGCGCGCGGCGACGCGCACAAAGAAGAAAAAATTGGATCGAAGGTTGTACTCCGCGCGTGCGGAGTATTGGCCGCCAGTTGAATATTGACCCGTGCTTAGAAAGTATTCGGTGGGACGATCGGATAGGGATCCGTAGCCGACCATAACCACCGGGGTGGCTCCATTGATGGGCTGGTGGGTTTGGGAATCGACGACCGTGCCGGTGAATGTCGGGCCGCTGGGGCCCTGCTGGGCATTACCGTTGGGAGGCGTCAACGGCACCACGCGGCCGGGCTGCAACGGCAGAGAGACCGCGACTATCGATTGTTGCATCAAAAAGGCGCGAACGGCCCCGATCAGAACGGCCATTAGGACGATCAAGAACGCTCCGGCAATCGCCAGCTTGACCGCCAGGGCCAGAGCGGAGGAGTCTGTGCGATTCGGACCTCGAGTCATGCGGTGCCTTTCTTGCGCTGTTAATTCGCGGGCAACGTAATATCCGGGAGCACCAGAGGCTTATCTGCGACATCAGGCGTTATAGGAGGCATCGTGAAGGAGGCGGTTTGAGGACGAAGGGGGCGAGTTTTCCAGCCGTTGGCATTCGTCTGTTGAAGCGTTAATGCGATTTTGTAATCTCCCGGCTGTACGTCTTCGATGTGGAAGAGATTGTTGCCGTCGTATTGGAATGCATAGGCGTTTGCGGCCTGCCCCCGCGTGAGTTGTGCGTTAGCTCCCAGGAATTGACGGCCCCAAATGCTTGAACTAATTACGTACTGGGCGTCGGCGATGCTTGGGGGGAAAAGAATTTTCACCGCGACTTCGCGGCCGCCGTTGTGATCGGCGTTGATCGTCTTGCCGGGTTCGAGAGTGGTGAGTGTGGTTCGCGCAATGCCGTGGTAGCGAAGCTGCGGATATTCAGGACCAAGGGTGAAATCGACGTTGCGATTAATCGAAACCGGGACGGGGGGCAGATTTGTGAAGAGGTAATGGCCGTTGTCATCGGTGCGCTCGTTCGCATTGAAGGCGAGGTACGGGGGTGATGTCGCGGCGTCGCTGATGCCAATGAGGCTGCCGCCGATGGGCTTGTTGTCGCCGGCGACCAGGTGGCCCTCAACGCTGGCCAAGGGCTTCAGATAAAGGTTGGTGGATTTGGCGATGTCGTCCGGCGTCGCCGCGACGATGCCACCGGCAGTGTACGCAACGATGAGAAAGTTGCCGCCTTGCGGTGGGAAATCATAGGAGCCGTCAGCGGCGGTAACGACGGCCGCACCGTCCGGGGCGAAGGGTACGCGCCGTCCGCCGTCCTTGGAGACAGTGCCGGTGGTCAAGTCGAATTTCACCATGCCGGAGATGGCAACGATAAGTGGGACGCTGGCGACGGGTTTGCCGTCGATGCCGTAGACGTGGCCGGTGATGTCTTTCGTGTGGGTTAACTGGAAATCGACGGTGGCCGAGCCGCGTTGTGCGGTCGAAACGGAAGGTGCATAGCCGCGTGCTTCGATACGCACAAACATGTTGTAATTTGCGGGAAGGCCCGCCGCCGGGCTGATGGTGTATTGGCCACCGCTAAATACCTGGCCACTTGCTTGCACGTACGCGGCTGGGCTATTGGCATCAGGGCCAACGCCCACGAGGGCGCGGAAGGCAACGACCGGCTGATGCGTTTGCGCATCAACAACGGCGCCGGTGAAGACAGGGCGAACAATATCGGGTTGCAGGCGAATGGCTGACGAAGGACGCACGGACGATACGTCCACGGCTAGTTTGAGCGGCTGCGACGGCTGGACGACGAAAGTGCGGACGACCCAGAGGAAAACCCCCAGCAACACGATCAGGAACGCCGCCGCGAAAACGAGTTTGGCGGCCAACACCGAACTGCGCGAATGAGGGCGATTGGGAAGCTGGCTCATGGGACGCCTACTTTCTGGCCCATTGCGGCGGCAAGGCAAGTCGAGCGACTGCACGCGACGGCATTTCCAAATACCGCTGAAAGATGGACGCCGTTAATTCGCGGGCGGCGTAATGTCCGGGAGCACCAGCGGCTTATCAGCCACATCGGGTGTAATGGGGGGCATGGTGAAGGTCGCCTGGGTCGGGCGAATAACGACGATACGCCGGCCGCCAGGTCCAGGCTGGCCGCCAGTGCGCGTGAGGGATACGGTGATGCGATAGTCGCCTGGTTGCACGCCCTCGATATGGAACGTGTTGCCGTCGCTGTATTCCAGGGAATTAACGGGCTGGGCCATGGCGAGAAGGATTTGCGATTGCTGGAAGGCGCGGCCCGCGGGCGAGGCAAGATACGTCCTCATCCATTCCTGCTGGGCTTCCCGGGTTCCGTTTTTCACGTCGTCGGGCATGGGCGGTCCAGCGGGCGGAGGGCCAACGGCCATGACGTTGGCTATTAAATTGAACTGATCGTTGCCCAGATTACTGGGGAATATG
>JBEKYH010000414.1:0-4551 GCA_049511115.1 Tepidisphaeraceae bacterium
TCCCCGGCCCGATTAACCCCTCCAACGACAAAGTGAACATCATGGCGCGAAAAAAATCGAAACCGCTATTTACAAACCAGAGAACATCTTGTCACCTTGTCACCCCCTCACCTTGTCACCCCCCCTACGGCAGTCCTTGGCACAACATCCACCCGCGCCCTATGATGGATCGCGTGAGCACACCGACGATTGAAAAAAAGAAATTCGAGGAAAGCGTGCGCGATGTCATGGACGGCGCGGCGCGCTGGGAGATCAAGGTCCATGACCACGGCCTTGTGGCGCTGGTCGATGTCATGCCGCGGTTTTCCCCCGAGGGGAAGACGGCGGATTTTGCGATCGTGCAGGCGGCCCGCGTCTCGTACGGCCAGGGGACCAAGCAGGTCAACGAGGATCGCGGGCTGATCCGCTACCTTGCCCGCCACCGGCATACGACGCCGTTTGAAATGGTGGAGTTTAAATTTCACCAGGTCATGCCGATCTTCGTGGCCCGGCAGTGGATTCGCCATCGAACAGCCAACGTGAACGAATACTCTGCCCGCTATTCGGTCGTGCGCGACCGGTTTTACCGGCCGGATGTCGCTAACGTCCGCCAGCAGAGCGCGGCCAATCGCCAGGGCGGCACGGAGCCGGCGGATCCGAAAACGGCCGAGGAATTTTGCGCGTGGCTCGATGAGATGGAGAAGCAGTACGACAGATACCAGCACTTCATCGACAAAGGCATCGCCCGCGAAATGGCCCGCATCGCGCTGCCGATCAATGTGTACACGGAGTGGTACTGGAAGATCGACCTGCACAATCTGTTTCATTTCCTCTCGTTGCGGATGGACGCGCACGCCCAGCAGGAGATTCGCGATTACGCCACGGCGATGTTTGAATTGGTTCGTCCCATCGTGCCGATCGCGGCGGAGGCGTTTTTGGATTATCAGCTTAATTCCATGCACCTGACGCGGCTGGAAATCGAGGCCCTGCGCACGGGCAAGCCGCTGGAATCGCAAAACAAGCGGGAGACCGAGGAGTGGGAAGCGAAGCGGAAAAAACTGGAGGCGTGAATGCCCGACAATCATGATGCGTGGCGGATTTTTCGCATCCTCGCCGAATTCGTGGACGGGTTTGAGGCGCTCACGCCGGTCGGGCCGGCCGTCACGATTTTCGGCTCGGCGCGCACGCCGAGCGACGATCCCTTCTACCATGCCGCCCAGGAAACGGCGGCGTTGCTGGTCAAGGAAAAATACGCCGTCATCACCGGCGGCGGCCCGGGCATCATGGAAGCCGCCAACAAAGGCGCCTACGAGGCCGGCGGCACCAGCGTGGGGCTGAACATCAGCCTGCCGCGCGAGCAGATGTCAAATCCCTACGTCAATGTGAGTCTGGATTTTCACTACTTTTACGCGCGCAAGGTGATGTTCCTCAAGTACGCGTCGGCGTTCATCTGCTTTCCCGGCGGGTATGGCACGCTGGACGAATTTTCCGAGACCGTCACGCTGATTCAGACGCTCAAAGCGGAAGCCTTCCCTGTCATTCTTTACGGCACGCGGTATTGGACGGGACTCGTCGAGTGGATGCGGGCGCAAATGGTGCCGCGTTACATTTCCGCCGAGGATTTGGACATTTTCAGACTGGTGGACCGGCCGCAGGACGCGGTGGCACTGGTGGTCGAGAGCCGCAAGCATTTGTGGTGGGCGCCGCGCGATGCACATTTGGCCAAGCTCGCCGAACTGGAAGACAAGGCCGAGCGGGAACAGGCGCCACCCGTGTCCCCGTCGGTCTGGACCCACAAAACCGGCGAGGGGACCCGCTATGGCTTGCGCCCGCGGCGCTCGCAGGAGCGCGTCACGCCGCCGCAGGGAAAGCCAACGCAATAGGCTCCCGCGTGCTAATATAGAACAATGCCTGACGACGACCGCCCCATGGATCGCCGCCGGTTTTTCCGGCGCAGTCTGTCCGAGTTGCTAAAGCCCATCGCCGGCGCTATCGCGCCCATCGAGCGTGCCGCCCACAAGATCGGGGAACTTGAGTCGGTCGGCCGCGCCGCGCCGGTCCGGCCGCCGCTGGGAAATAAATATCCCCTGAATGTCTGGCTTCGCCCCCCCGGGGCCATCGCGGAAAAAGAATTCATCCACACCTGCACGCGCGGCGGCGAATGCGTGCGGGCGTGCCCCGCCCAATGCATTGTCATCGACCAGAGCGCCACCCAAGGCGCCGGCGTCCCGTTCATCAACGCCGATTTATCCGCCTGCGTCGTGTGCACCGGCCTGGATTGCATGCGCGCCTGCCCGAGCGGCGCGCTGGTTCCCACCAGCATCAACGACATCGACATGGGGACGGCCGTCTGGAAGCAGGAGACGTGCGTCCGCTCTTCAGGCGAGGACTGCCGCATCTGCGTCGATCAATGCCCGCTGGGCGAGATGGCCATCGGCGTAGCCGGCGACGAAATCGCCGTGAAACCCCTCGGCTGCATCGGCTGCGGCATGTGCCAGCAGTATTGCCCGACGAATCCGAAGAGCATTGTGGTGATACCGAAGGCGGCGAAGGAGAGGTGAGCAGAGATATCGCCTTGCCGGATTCGGGGATTTGTCGGGCTGCGGGATTGATCGGCCACCTATCCCGCCCTCGCAGCCTTCACAGCCGCTTCCTGCCGAGAATCTTCATGCCATTTGCCTCGGAGGCGGCTATGCAAAAATCTTCCGTCTCGGAAAATCGCTTATTCATCTCCGCGAGAGATCGTTTCTTCTTGCCCGACCTCTTGGCAATGACGCCCGCCCGCGCGCCTGCATCGCTTGATTCGCTCAATCTTCGCGACTTGGTCTTCGGCATATGAATCACCGCCTTAACCTATACAATACGCTTAATCGGTCAGCGCACGCAAATAGAAAGTTACCATTCAAATCGCGGTCTTCTTTTTGTATGCCTCTCAGGCCGCCCCGAACCCCAGTTTCCCCACAATCACCGCGCGCATCACGTCCACCGGCGCGGGCAGATGGGTCCAGGCGAAGAACTGTCCCGCCGCCTGGTTCACGAACATCTCCACGCCGCCGATGGTCGCCGCGCCGGTCGCTGCCGCCTCGCGCAAAAATACCGTTTTCATTGGATTGTAAACGGTGTCGAACGCGAGTTTTCCCGCGCCCAGGTTCGGCGGCGTATTGCCCCAGGCGCTTTGCTGAACATGCGGGCTCATGCCGACCGATGTCGCATTGATAAATGCGACCGCATCCGCTCTTGCGAGATTCTCCAGCGGCTCGCATCGCGCACCGAATTCGTCGGCGAGCGCCTGGGCCTTTTCCTGGGTACGGTTGTAGATGGTTACCTCGGCCCCGCAGTGGGCCAGCGCGGCGACGGCGGTTCGGCCCGTGCCTCCCGCGCCGATCACCGCGACCTTCATCCCGCGCAATTCCTCGCGCCGGCAATTCAGGCCGGTCGTCACGCTGCGCAGAATCGCGGCATAATCGGTATTCATTCCGCCCAGGCGCGTCACGCCGTTCTCGCGCTCGATGACAATGGTATTCACCGCCCCGATTCGCGCGGCAAGCTCCTCGATCCGGCCACCCTTCTCACGCAGATACCGGAGCGCGTTCTCCTTGTGCGGCAGCGTCACCGACAATCCCGACAAATCCAGCGCCTCAAAATCCAGGAAGCTCTCCATGAACGCCTTGAAGGATTCATAGCCGGGGTTCACCAGGAACGGCACATACACGCCGTCAAAATCGGTCGCATCAAACGCCGCGTTATGGACGGCGGGCGACATTGAATGTCCCACCGGATGGGCGACGACGCCGTAGACTTTTGTGGTGCGGTGAATTTTGTCCCACCGATAGAGGCTCTTCATCTGGCCGATCGTCACCTGGCCCGGGGCCGTCGCGGCGTCGTCCGACAATGACGCAAACGTCAAAAACGCGCCGAATTTCTTCGCCAAAATGCGGCTGATGACGCCGGCCTCGCCCATGCAGATCGCGATGGACGGGTTGCCCGCGCGGCGGAGAATCTCGAACGCCTCGAGATTATCGCGCACGCTTCGCGCGGCCCAGGCGACTTTTTTCACATCGCAGCCGAAGTGATCCATCTCCAGCAGCAGGTTGTACAACCGCTCGGGCCGGCCGGAAAAATCGTGCGAGCTGAGAATCAGTCTGGCCCTCCCCTGACCCGGCGGCTTGGCATCCGGCGGATACGCGGCCATCTCCAGATCGACATACGCGGCCCCCCAATGCGCCGCTAACGCGAGGGTCGCTCGCCGGGCCAGATCATCGGAGGTCGAATGCCCGCCTTCCCACGTCGGCCGGCAAGTCGCAATCCAAGGGATCCCCCCTCGCTTCAAATCCGCCGCGACCCCCTCCAGCACATCCAACTGCTCCTCCGCCGTATCCATGCGCAATTCCAACATCTCCGCGCCGGCTTCAACAGCGGTGGCGATGTCCCGCCGCGCCTGGTCGCCGCCGCGGACGAAAATGGGAACGCAGAGATAGGTCATTGCACGCAACGCGGAAAAAAGAAGAGATATGAACGCCGAGACGCCAAGACGCCGAGAAGAAAATGCGGAGGAGGTTGAATTAGACTTCG
>JBEKYH010000415.1:0-4509 GCA_049511115.1 Tepidisphaeraceae bacterium
GCGTCGGACATTCTCGTCGCCGCCGGCCGAACGCCGAACACGGATCGCCTTCACGTCGAAAAAGGCAACGTCCGCCTCGATTCAAACGGCTATGTGCAGGTCAACGAGCGTCTTCAGACCAGTGCCGAAGGCG
Source organism: Tepidisphaeraceae bacterium (assembly GCA_049511115.1). GTDB lineage: Bacteria > Planctomycetota > Phycisphaerae > Tepidisphaerales > Tepidisphaeraceae > JBEKYH01. The sequence continues at coordinate 134 of JBEKYH010000415.1, forward strand.
TCTGGGCCATGGGCGAATGCGCCGGCAGCCCCAAATTCACACACGTCGGCCACGACGATTGCCTGATCGTCTTAGACAATCTCTCGGGTGGAAACCGCACCACGCGCGACAGGCTGATCCCGTACTGTCTCTTCACTGATCCGGAATTGGCTCATGTCGGCCTTACGGAGGCGCGGGCAAAGGCGAGGGGGATCGCCTATCGCCTGGCGAAAATGCCGTGGGCGCACGTGCTGCGATCGCACACGATGTCAGCAACGCGCGGGTTCTGCAAAGCGCTCGTCGGCCAAGACAATCGCATCCTCGGCTTCACCGCATTCGGAGCCGAAGCGAGCGAAATGATGGCCGCCGTGCAGATCGCGATGGTCGGCAAGCTGCCGTACACCGTATTCAAAGAGGCGATTCTCGCGCATCCGACAACCGCCGAGGGATTGGGAGGGTTGTTCGCGGGAATTTAGGCCCGCGCCCTCGCAACAACGACCTTTACTGCGGATTACCGGAATCGGTGTACGTCGATGGATTCATCTTCAAGCCTGTGATCTTGAGGGCGTACGCATATTTGCACGGTGCGGCGGCCGGCGGCGTGATGTGAAGGCCGGCGGCGTCCTGCGTGAAAGCGAGATTGCCGGAACTTCCCAGCATGGTAACAGATGCGACCGCGCCGCCGGCGGTCTTGCCATCGGCTAATGCGGTAAGGGTGATGGATTGCGGGTACGGGCCGATGTAAATGGCGTAGAGGTCGTCTCCCTTGACCGTGTAACGAATGTTCGGCGCGTTGCGGCCGGCGGGCGGCGCGTCCTGGAACTGCGTCCAACTGTGGGTGCCGTAAATGGCTTCGCCGTTGACGTCGAGCCACGCGCCGACGCCCAGGAGCGTCTGCTGCTGGTTGTCGGGGATGGTGCCGTCGGATTTGGGGGAGATGTTGAGCAGCAGATTGCCGTTTTGGGAGACGACATCAATCAACCGCCCGATGACGGCCTGCGAAGAGGAAACGGTCATGCCCTCGGCGTAACCCCAGTTGCTGCCGATGGGGTCATCGACTTGCCATGAGCCGGTGCGAATGCCGGCCGGCGAGCGAGCCCCGATCTTTTCAAAGTCGATGATTGAGCCGATGGTGTGAATGTTGTCCCCGCTCGGGGCGTAGGCGGCTTTCTTCGTGGAGATGGAGACTTCCTTGCCCCATTTGGCGGCGGAGTTGTAGTAGTAGGCGGCAACCCAGAGCTTGAGCGGATCAAGCTCGCGGACATCGACGCCATTGTCGAACCAGAGCATGTCCGGCTCGTACTGGTTGATCAGTTCCTCGTTGCGCTGCACCCAATTGACGAGGAATCGCTTGATGTCGTCTGGTTTGCCGCGATTGGCGACATCGTAGAAATCGACCCACTTCGGATCCCACAGATCAAGCTGCTTGTCTTTCAGGAGCGCCGTGACTTGCACGTTGGGCTTCACGAATTCATACGCCTCAACGCCATGATTGGAGACGCCGAATTTAAGGCCCTGCTTGCGAACGGCCGTCGCGAGATCGCCGATGAGGTCGCGCTTGGGACCCATGGCTTTGGCGTTGTAGGGATTGACCTTGCTGTCCCAGAGGGAAAAGTTGTCGTGATGCTGGGCGGTGGGGATGATGTATTTCGCGCCCGCCTTTTTGAAGAGGAGCGCCCAGGCGTCGGGATCCCATTTCGCGGCGGTGAACAGCGGGATGAAATCCTTATAGCCGAATACGTCGAGGGAGCCGAAGGTTTGAGTGTGCCAGGGGAGCGTAGCGCCGCCGGCATAAAGATGCGTTTCGTACCACTCCGACGCGCCGCCTCCGCGGTAGGCGGGCACCGTGTAAAGGCCCCAGTGCATGAAGATGCCGAACTTCGCTTCATTGAACCATTGGGGAACCTTGTAGTTTTTCTCAATGGAATCCCAGGTCGGCGCAAATGGGCCGTCGGGGATTTTGTCGGTGATGGCGTCGGCGGCGGTCTTGACTTCGGCGGCCGTGGCGCGTGGGGACATGTCGGCGCCGGGACCGGTGCCTGAGTTGCCGCCGGAGGCAATGGTCGGGTTCGGCGAGACTTGAGCCCGTGCTGTTCCACAGGCAGCAACAGAAAGAGCAAGGGCGGCCGCTGCCAACCGTCGGAATTTATATATATGGGACATCTGCTTGATCCTCTTGAGCGGGCAAATTAATCCTTGCCAGAGAACATGGAATCGCCATGCTTCCTATCTCAAATCCGCCATGACGGCTGGCACGGGAGGACCGGCGGGATTCATCTTCAGACCCGTGATCTTCAGAGAATACGCATAATTGCAAGGCCGCTGCGCCGGCATTTTGACTTTCAAGCCCTGATCATCCTGCGTGAATTCGAGGTTGCCGTCATGGCCGAGAAGGGTAACGCTTTCGATCTTTCCTTCGGGCGATTTTCCGGTGGCCAGCGAGGTGATGACCGCGGTGTCGCCGGGCCAGGACTGGGCAAGCGCATATAGATTATCCCCCTTGACGGTGAACCGGTAAACCACGCCTCTTGGCCCGGCGGGCATGGCTGGCGCCGCGGCGGCCGAGGGCGCCGTCGTGGCGTTTGCGCCGCGCCGCCCGCGTCCGGCGTTGCGAGGCGCCGCGGGGGCAAAGCCTTCGCCGTCGGTCGTCCAACTGTGTGTGCCATAAACGGCCTCGCCGTTCACGGCGAGCCACTTGCCGATCTCGCGCAGCGTATTCTGCTGCGGAGCGCTGATCGCTCCCTGTCCATCCGGCGAGAGGTTGAGCAGAAGATTGCCGTTCATGCTGAGAACTTCGCAAAGCTCGCTGATCACCGACTGGGGGCCGCGGAAAGTCTCGACCGGATTGGCCGCGGAATAGCCCCAGGTGCTGCCGATCGGCTCCTCGGCGTCCCAGATTCCCTTGAGGATTCGCGTCGGGCCGCGCGGATTCAGCTTTTCGAAATCGAGCACGCTGCCGGCTAGAAACGCGGTGCTCTTGGTGTCGATGGTGACTTCCTTGCCCCATTGCCTGGCCCGGTTATAGAAGTACGCGGCGACCTTTTCCTTGAGCGGGTCGTAATTGCGCGAATTTACGCCGTTGTCATACCAGAGAATGTCCAATTGATACTTGTCGATCAGCTCCATGCTTTTGGAGACCCAGTTCTCCAGAAACTGCTGCAGCCGGGCGTCGCTGTGATTGGTCCAGTAGAAATCGGCATATTTGGGATCGTCGAGGTCGGTCTTCAAACCCGGAGTAGGATTGACGAACGTGTAATGTTCGATGCTGTGGTTGCAAACGCCGAATTTCAGCCCCGCCTTGCGGGTAGCGACGGCCATCTCACCGATCAGATCGCGCTTCGGTCCCAATTGCGCGGCGTTGAACGGGTTGATCGCGCTGTCCCACAACGAAAAGCCGTCATGGTGTTCGCAGGTCGGCATGAAGTATTTAGCGCCGGATTCCTTCACGAGCGCCAGAAGATCATCCGCGTTGAAATCTTTCGCGGTAAATAGCGGGATGAAGTCTTTATATCCAAACTTATCCGGCGGGCCGAAGTGCTGGGTATGCCAGGTGGCAAAGGTCGAGTACATGTATTTTTCGTACCACTCATTGTGGTAGGCGGCGACGGAAAACAGCCCCCAGTGCATGGTGATGCCGAATTTGGCGTCGATGAACCATTGGGGCACCGTGTAATTGGCGCGAATCGAATCCCATGTCGGCTGGACAGGCCCGTCGGCGATTGGCGTCTTCGCCGCCGCCGCGGCCGCGACAATCTCGGGCGTCACAGGCGGGCCTGACTGCGCCCTAGCCACGCGCGGCAACAGCGCCAGCGCGACAGCCAGAATCAATAATCTCAATGGCCGACGTGACAAGTACATATCGAGTCTCCTTCCATCGCCTGTCTTCTTGAAGAGCGGGAGACTTCCCGCATTTATTCCGCCACTGCGAACGCGCACGGTACTATGAAGCCTTGAATCTCTTTGTGGGATGCCTAGAGTTGACGCCTGGATGTCTATTATTGACTTCTCAACCGCCGTGGCCGGCCGCCGCGCCGACCAGCTCTTCTCCAAGCATGTGACGGAGGCCCGGCGGTTCATTCAAGGACCGCCGACCAGGGGGAGCGGAAATATCGTTGTCATCGGCGGATTCGAGCGCGTCGATCCGGACTATTCCATCCAGCATCGGCGCTTTCCCTTTATGGGGATTGAGTTTGTGGTCGGCGGCCGCGGCACGGCCCACCTGGCTGGAGGACGATTTGATTTAGGCGCCGGCACCATTTTCAGCTATGCATCACAAACGCCCCATGACATCGCCTCCGACCCTAAGCGGCCTCTGGCCAAGTACTTTGTATCCACTGCCGGGCCGGCGGCGCTGCGGCTGATGAAGCGAGTTGGATTCGCGCCCAATGCCGCCTGGC
>JBEKYH010000416.1:0-4506 GCA_049511115.1 Tepidisphaeraceae bacterium
GGATGACAACGTACCCCATGTTCACCTGCCGCGCCGGCGCCTGCACCGCACCAGCCGCGGTGGCCGGCGGCAGCGCCGCGCTCGCTGGTCTTGCGGAAAGATTTGATGAAACCCCGCCATTTGCCCTGGCTTGGCCCACATCCAGCACCTCCGGATGCGGCGGCCCCTTGAGAATCGCCTCGACATCCGTCTGTCGCCGCCATCGCGATGCCAAAACCGCCAACCCCAGCACAACCAACGTCGCGCCAATAATCCCCACGCTCGCCGGCGTCAACCGCGCGTAAAGCCGCCGCTTCAATCGGGCGAAGTCCGCGCGCAACGGCGCGAACCGGTCAAAATGCCGCACACTGTGACCGGCAAACTGTCCCGCCCCGCTCGCTTCGGCAGTTACTTTGACGTTCGGCTGAGTTGTTGCAGGCGGTGGGGGCGATGTCGCCTCCGCTGAAGGCGTTTGCGCAACCACCGGCGCCGGCCTCCCCTTAAACCACCAGGCCGGCGGCTTCAACGCCCCGGTATGGCGCTCAAACCGCTTATCCTTGTTGATGACTTCAAATAGCGCGACGGGACGTTTTCGCTTGGCCATCCGTGACCTCGCTTCGACTCGACTGGGGAAAAATGGACTAAACTCTATGTCCCAACCTACGCCTCAAAAGAGGGCGGGTCAAGGGTCCGATAGCCAAATGCCGTATAACCCTATGAGTCGGGCCCTTGGCAGCCAGAAGGCCCGCTATCGCCAGAAACTATCAATCTCAAATAAATTAATACATTTTTAAGACCAAGAGAGATACTCCGGATTGGGAGCGCGCTAGTTCCAAACAGCCCCCTAAAAAATGGGTCTGTTGGCGCCTTTCTTCCTTGGCGTTCTTCGCGTCTTGGCGGTTAAATCGCATTTTTCTTAAAACCAAAACCCTTCGCCCTTGTATTCCCCCCTCACTTTTCATAAATTACCCGGCTCGATCATTTTTCGACTACTGAGGATTGCCAATGCCACGCGTTTGTTATTTTACCGGTAAGAAGACCAGTTTCGGCAACCAGGTATGCCATCGCGGCAAGGCCAAGTACCTCGGCGGCGTGGGCACCAAGACCACGGGCATTTCCCACCGCACGTTCAAGCCGAATATTCAGCGCGTCCGCGCCGTCATCAACGGCCAGATCACGCGCATCAAGGTTTCCACCAAGGCCATCCGCTCGGGCATGGTCGTCAAGCCCGTCCGCCGCCAGCGCCCCGCGCCGGCGGCCCCCGTCGCCGCATAACTCGGCCATGGCACAGAAGATCACCGAAGCAGATGTCGCTCGCGTCGCCAAACTGGCGCGGCTCACCCTGCCGCCCGAGCGCGTGGCCAAACTGGCCGGCCAGTTGGAATCCATCATCGAATACATCGCCAAGATTCAAAGCGTCGATGTCACCGGTGTAGAGCCGATGGCCCACGCTCGCCCCATCAAGAACGTCTTCCGCGAAGACATCGTCGAGCCGAGCCTGCCCGTCGAAAAGGTCCTCGCCAACGCCCCCGACGCCGACCCGCCATTCTTCAAAGTCCCCAAAGTCATTGGCGGGGATGAAGATTCAGCGGGGTGAGCGGAGTTCTCACCGCAGAGGCGCAGAGGTCGAAGAGGCAAATCCCTTTATTGCATTGCGGGCTGCCGCTGGGGTTTTTGAGACCTGTCAGCCGGGAACCACGCGCTGCCACATGCGGCTGAAACGGCAGGCGTCCTGTCCTGGCATAGTCACGCTCAGCGGGTTCGAGCCGCTGACGTGAACTTATGGGTGTTAACCCATGACCCGTAGTCGGGAGCTCTTCCGATGGAGAAAAGAGAAGACTCACCACCCAGTCGCAGTAGCGACCTAGAGGACACAAAGGACACGGAGGAAAAGCAAAAAATGATCTTGCTTTTCTTACCTCTGTGTCCTCCGTGTCCTCTGTGGTGAGGAATTCTTTTTTTTCTCTTCGAACCGGCGAAAGACGGCAATGCAGTCGCCGACGCCTGCCGATGCAGGGTAATCGGAAGGTCCTCGTCCTGTCGGTAACATTCCTTTCCCATCTTCCCTGGATGGCCGACCCCTGCCCGGCGAGCCGATCAAATCTCGCGGGCGTTTGGATGGGGTCGGTAAGGAACGTGACAGAACCGGCGCAAAACGCTCAGCAATCTTTGGCCGAGATCGGTGGTGGCCAGAGCCTGGCGTATGTGTGAAAACAACGCCTTCGCGGCAATTCGATTTTGGCGTGGGTGGAATTGCCAACTGTTGGGCGAAGGCGGGGTGCTTCATTGGCGGAAGTAAGCACCACATGCGGGCGCCGGCCCGATTCCAGTCGCCGCTTCTTGCGCGGCGAGAGGGCTGGGGACTTTCAGCGAGAGGCGCGGAGAAGAGGAATGAACGCTGAGACGCAGAGGCACAGAGGAAGAAAATGCGGAGGAAGGCACAGACAACGAGCATTTGCTCAACAAACAAAAAATCTGTTCAGGTCAGGGGGGCATAAGTTCTCCGAAAAAATTGTTGGGGGTGGCGAGAGACGATCGAGGAAAGTGAGTGCCTCTATTATATAGCGTGTTATTCCAAATGAGCGGCGCGAAAACGGCGATTTTCGCTTGGAAATGAGGTTTGGGTCTGAAAAAAATCGAAATTTTTGTTTAGAGGAATGAAAACTTTGTGCATCAATCGGTAAACATGCGGTTTCACGGGGCGGCGACGAAATGCAGGGCCTATACCACGGAGGGAATATTCCACCCGTTGTCTGCGCCGAGTGTCAGGTCAGCCACGACACTCGCCTGAACCTAACCCGAAATCAGCAATGATGAGGGAATATTCAGGGGGAGATTTCGTCGAGCGCGCCAAACTCCGACCAGAATCCTCGAGCGCCACGACTTACCTCATCTGCCACCGTCGGAAATGGCGGCGGCAGTAAATAAATCGTGCTTTCGTCGGCCGCGAATAGCCGAACGCGCTCCGGTGACATCAGTGGTCGCAGATTTTGTTGCATAGCCTCGCGTTCGGTGCGCGGCCATCGTCCGGCAGCGATGAGCGCCTTTAGGAGAATTGGAAGTTCAAAAAGGTGCGACGTCATGCGGCGGAACTTTAGATTAATCGGTGACCCTGACTGACCGTTGCCGGATCAGCATCCTTGCGCGTTCATCTGACCCAAATTCCTCTTCGAACCTGATGACGTCAGAAAGATAACGGAAATGGACACTCTTAGCCGCCGCGCTTAGCGCATCAAATGCTCCCTGATTGGTTCGATGCTGCAAGTAACACGCCGGAACCAGGAAGAAAAACAACCAGAAAAATAGGCCTTGTTCGGAGCGCGCGACTAGCTCGTAATCGGGACCATCAATTTCGTCGGCGTACAACACGTTCCAAAACTCGATTTGATCTCCCGGCCGTTCCAAATACATAACCTCAAAGGCGTGTCCATCGCCGAAGTCATTCTCCCACAGCGCAATGGCGGGCCGTTTGCCGGAGGGTCCCACAACCTGTCCTTCATTTAATCGCAACCCAAACATCTTCTGCCTTTGGTCGAATCGAATGGGTTGACATTTCGCCCTGAATACCGGATGTGGCAATTCATTTTGCGCTATGGCAAGCAAGGCAGGCGATAATGGCCAAGCGGCGAATTGTTCCAATCGATTGGCCACCGAATCACCCGAATAATGATCGGCCGAAAATTTGCTTCAGACTTGAACTGGAGTTATTGCGGCGCTCGAACGATGCGATCGTTCACGGCACCCGCAAATCCCCACTCGCCCGCGCCGTAACAACGCCACTCGCCCCCGCCACGCTCACCGCCCCCGGCAACTGAATCTGCGTCGCCGCTTGCGCCCTATCCACCATTCGATTCACCGCCGGCACGTACGCCCCCAGCAGCAGCATTCCCACCACTGAGCAGAAAATCGCCAGCCGGATCGGCAGCGACCAGGCGCATCGCGGCGGAATTTTCGAGCCGGATTCATCGGCGGGCCGCAGGAAAAGAGCCGCCACAATCCGCAGGTAATACGCCGCCGACACCGCTGAATTGGCGACCAGCGCCACTACCAGCGTTCCCAGCCCGGCATGCAAAGCCGGCTGAATCAGCAGCACCTTGCCCACAAAACCAATCGTCAGCGGTATGCCGATCAGACTGAAGCAGGCGATGGACATCGCCAACCCCAGCCCCACATGCCGGCGGCCCACACCGGCGATCTCGTCAAATGTCTCGGCGCTGCTGCCGACCTGTTCGACGCGCGCCGGCAACAAACTCAGCACGCCAAACGCGGCGATATTCGTCAGGCCATACGCAAAGAGATAAAACAGCACGCCCCGCAGCGCCAGCGAATGGTAATCCGTCTGCCCCGCTATCGCTTCGGGAACCACCGTCACCAGCGCCGCCACCGCCACCAGCATGTACCCGCTATGGGCAATCGAGCTGTACGCCAGCACGCGCTTGATGTTCTGCTGCAGCAGACCCACCACATTGCCAAACGTCATGGTCAAAATCGCCAGCCACCAGATCAGCTCCCCGATCTGCGGCGGCA
>JBEKYH010000417.1:0-4484 GCA_049511115.1 Tepidisphaeraceae bacterium
GGCTGAACCCAACCGCGCTGACGTTGCCCCCATGCTCCGATTTTCCCGAACCGCAATAATCATGGCCGCCGTCTGTCTATTGACAGCCGGCGGCCTTTGTACGCCCGCGCTCGCGGACACCCCCGTGCCGCAGGCGCTGCAGGACGCCGTGCTGAAACTGTCGTCTTCCAAGGACGACGATCGCCAGGCGGTGTACGCCTTGATCGCCGATCAGGGAGACGCTCGCCTCATTCCGCTTCTCCACGCCTTCGTTGACGGGCGTCTGCAAAACCGAAACGGGAAGCTGATCATCTACGGCGACAAGGTCCAACTCCCCGACAAGGGAGACGCCTTTCCCATTCTCGACGCCTTTACGCAACAGCAACTCAAGAACCCCGACGGCTCCCTCGTCTACGACATCCGCAAACGCCTGGACCTTTCCGCGCCCGGCATGATGCGCTTGCCGCCGAGCAAACGACTGGAGCGCGCCCAGATCGCCGACTTGATCTCCGCGCTTTCGTTGATGGACCCCGATCCGGTCGCCCGCCTGCAAAGCATCCGCGACGTGGGAGATCGCGCATCCGCCGCGTTGTCGCCCAATCCCGACGAGCGGGAAAAGGCGCTGGACGAACTGCCCAAATATCAAAAAGCCCTCCGGGCCCAGGCCGCGAAGGAACATGACGCGGGATTCCTCGCGGCCATCAATGAAGTGCTTGCTGAATTGGACCTGGCCCTGGGCGATCGCCCGGCGCAGGTTTCCGCGGCCAATATGCTCGGCGGCGTCGGCACCACGCGAGCCGCCAACATCCTCGAGCGCGCCCGCGACGCCGCACAGGCCAAGGGGGACACCGATTTGGCGGCCACCGCTCAAGCCGCCCTGAATCGCGCCAACCGCCGCCAGAACGAAATCATCTTCGTCCAGGACACTTTCTTCGGCTTATCGCTGGGGAGCATCCTGGTTTTGCTTGCCCTGGGCCTCTCGATCGTCTTCGGCCTCATGGGAGTGATTAACATGGCCCACGGCGAATTCATGATGATCGGCGCTTTCACGACCTACGCCGTGAGCGAATTCTTCAAGGCCCACTTCCTGGCTTATTTCAATTATTACCCCGTCGTCGCGATTCCGGCGGCCTTCATCGTTGCCGGCCTGGTCGGATATCTGTGCGAAGTCCTGGTCATTCGCCATCTCTATGGCCGGCCGCTGGAAACGCTGCTGGCCACCTGGGGAATCAGCCTCATCCTCATCCAGGCGGTGCGACTGGAATACGGCAATACGCTTTCGGTCACGCCCCCGAGCTGGATGGAGGGCGGCGTGGAAGTCGTCCCCGACCTGGTCTTCCCGCTGAATCGCCTCTACATCATTCTCTTCTGCTTCATGTGCATCATCGGCATGTACATCATCGTCAATTTCACCAAGCTCGGCCTGCTCCTCAGAGCGACGACGCAGAATCGCCAGATGGCGGCTTCACTTGGCGTCGCCACGCGGCGCATCGACGGATTGACCTTCGCCATCGGCTGCGGCCTGGCAGGGCTCGCGGGCGTGGCGGTCCCGCTTTACAACAAAATCAATCCCGACATCGGCCAGGAATATATCGTCGATAGTTTCATGGTCGTGGTGGTCGGCGGCGTCGGAACTCTCGGCGGCGCCGTCTGGGCCGGATTGGGATTGGGATTCATCAACAAATACCTCGAGCCGATCCTCGAACACATCCCCGCGCTCGCATCTGGTGCGTCCGTCATCGGCAAAGTCGTCGTGCTGGGCTTAATCATCGCCTTCCTGCAATGGAAGCCGTCGGGATTGTTCCCGCCCAAGGGGAGGATGGCCGATGGCTGACCATGCCCCCCCTCTCGCCCCTCACGCCGCGCCCGGCCCGGCATCGCCGGAGGAGGCGTCGCGCCTCGCCTTTGAGCGATCCAAAACTTTTCTGGCAACCATGCCCGACCCCGGCGTGGTGCTCCTACGCCGCGTCACCATCGCGCTGGTGATCGCCCTCTTCTTCGTGCTGATTCCCGCCATGAATCTGGCCGGCGTCGTGCCGGACTATAAGCTCAATCTTCTGGGCAAATACCTCTGCTTTGCCGTCGCGGCAATCGGCGTCGATCTCATCTGGGGATACACCGGCTTGCTCAGTCTTTGCCAGGCGTTGTTCTTTTGCCTCGGCGGTTACTGCATGGCCATGCACCTCAGCCTCAAGCAAGGCGGCGGCGACGTGCGGCCCGAATACAACAACATCCCCCAGTTCATGTTCTTCAACAGCGTGCGCGAGCTTCCCTGGTTCTGGAAACCCATGGAATCAATGACCGTCGCCATCGCATGCGGGTTTCTGCTGCCGGCGATCGTTGCGTCCATCTTCGGCTTCTTCATTTTTCGCAGCCGCGTGCGCGGTGTTTATTTCTCCATCATCACGCAGGCCATCGCCTGGGGCGCGTGGCTGCTCATCAGCCGCAACGAGATGCTCCTGGGCGGCACCAACGGCCTGACGAATTTCTACAAACCGATGATGGAATCGCGGCCCTGGATCATCGCCCTCTATCTGACAACGCTGATCGTACTGGTGGGCGTCTATCTGATCTGCCAGGCGATCACCAAATCGCGCCTGGGGCGCGTATTGGTGGCCATTCGCGACCGCGAGACGCGCCTTTATTTCGCCGGCTATCAGCCCTATGCGTTTAAAGTCTTCGCCTTCGCGGTCGGCGCCATGATCGCCGCGCTGGGCGGGATGCTCTATTCGCCGCAGGTGGGCATCATCACGCCGCAGAATATGAGCGTGCCGACATCGATCCTCATGGTCATCTGGGTCGCCCTGGGCGGGCGCGGAAAACTCTGGGGGGCGATCTACGGCGCATTGCTGGTGAATATCACGCTGTCGTCGCTGAGTTCGGATCTTCCCTCGCTCTGGCTTTTCGTTCAGGGCGGCATGTTCCTCGCGGTGGTCCTCTATTTCCCCGACGGATTCGCCGGCATGTGGGATGATCTCGAACAAATCGTCCGCCGCCGCGCCGGATGGCTCCCCGCGATCGCGACAGCCACGCCGCTGGTGGTTTTGGCTCTGTTTATCCTCGGTGAAGCGCTGGGGTTGACACCCGCGCTGCTCCGCAAATCGGTCTGGCAATCCGACGCCGTGGGCGATGTGCAATTGAAATATGTCTTGCTCGTGGCCCTGCTTTTCGTGGTGGCCGTCTACCACTGGATGGCCAAGATGAAGGCCACCGCCTCGGCGGCGCGAAGCACCGCCGCATTGCAGGGGGCCGGTACTACATGACTACCGCACCCGCGCCAACGATGGTCGAGTTGAAGGATGTCGTCGTCAGTTTCGACGGCTTCAAAGCCCTGGACGTGAACTCCTTCGCCGTGGGGCGCAACGAATTGCGCGTGGTGATTGGCCCCAACGGCGCCGGCAAGACCACCCTTTGCGATGTCATCAGCGGCAAGACGCGCGTCGCCAGCGGCAAGGTATTCTTCGACGGCGCGGAAACCACCTACGCCAGGGACGTCGAAATCGCCCGCCGCGGCGTGGGACGGAAATTCCAGACCCCCAGCGTTTTCGACAGCCTCTCCGTCTATGAAAACATGGAACTCAGCCTCCCCGGCAGGCGCTCGGTCTGGAAGACCTTATTCTCTTCGACAACCGACGCCCAGCGTGACGGCATATTAAATCTGCTGGATCGCGTGCATCTGCTGGAGGAGGCCCATCGCCCCGCCAAGTATCTGAGCCACGGCCAACGCCAATGGCTCGAAATCAGCATGTTGATCATCGCCGATCCTAAATTGCTTCTCGTGGACGAACCCGCCGCGGGTCTGACCGATCGCGAGACAGTGCTGACGGCGGAACTGCTCTTTCAGCTTGCCGGGCGGCACACGCTGATTGTCATCGAGCACGACATGGATTTTGTCCGACGCCTGAATTCGCGCGTGACGGTTCTCAACGAAGGAAAGGTCCTTGCCGACGGGTCGCTGGATCAGGTGCAGGCCGACCCGGCGGTGATCGAAGCTTACCTGGGGCGATGAAACGGGGGCGATGAATCATGCTGGCCATCCGCAATCTTTCATTCTCCTACGGCATGGTGCAGGCGCTCAGCGATGTTGCCATGACCATGCAGCCGGGTTGCGTGACCTGCGTCATGGGTCGAAACGGCGTCGGCAAGACAACCCTGATGAAAAACCTCATGGGCTTGCTCAAGCCCAGCGCGGGCAGCATCAAACTCGGAGAAAAAGACGTCACCCCCCTGCCGGCCAATAAGCGGGCCCGGCTGGGAATCGCCCTGGTACCCCAGGGCCGGCAGATTTTTCCCAAACTGAGCATCGAGGAGAATCTCAAGGTCGGTCTGGAGGCCCGCTCCGACGGCCAGCGAAAAATCCCCACGGAGATTTATGATCTCTTTCCCATCTTGAAAACCATGTCGCGCCGCATGGGTGGCGATCTTTCCGGCGGTCAGCAGCAGCAGCTCGCCATCGCCCGCGCCCTCGTCGGCGAGCCGCGCGTGCTCTTGCTCGATGAGCCGAC
>JBEKYH010000418.1:0-4477 GCA_049511115.1 Tepidisphaeraceae bacterium
TCCGCGTCCTCTGCGCCTCTGCGGTTCAATCGTCTTTTGATTTTTTCGGCACACTACGCCAGCCGCACCGCCACTCCATGATCTGCCAGGAAGCGCTTGACCGTCGGGATGCTGTAAGTTCCAAAGTGAAAGATGCTCGCGGCCAGCGCCGCGTCGGCGCGGCCGGTGGTCAGGACATCCAGAAGATGTTGCGGACTGCCGGCCCCGCCGCTGGCGACGACGGGAATCTTCACCGCGTCGCTGACGGCGGCGGTCATTTCCAGGTCATAGCCGCTGGTGGTGCCGTCGGCGTTCATGACGTTCAAAACAATCTCGCCACAACCGAGGCCTTCTGCCTGTTTCACCCAGCTTAAAACGTCGATGCCGGTGCCGACGCGGCCGCCGTTGATGAAGACTTCCCATTGCTCGCGGCCGTCCCTGTTCACGCGGTTGGCATCCAGTCCCAGAACGGTGGCGCAGCGGCCGAATTTGTTGGCGATTTCCGCGATTAATTTTGGATTTTTCACGGCGGCGCTGTTGACGCTGACTTTTTCGGCGCCGGCTTGAATGAGCGTGGTGGCGTCGTCGATGGTGCGAATCCCGCCACCGACGGTAAGAGGCATGAAGATTTCATCCATCACGCGGCGCACCAAGTCGGCCATGATCTGGCGGCCTTCAAAGCTGGCGGTGATGTCGTAAAAGACAAGCTCGTCGGCGCCGTCATCCTGGTATTTGCGGGCCTGGGCAATCGGATCTCCGGCGTCGACGTGGTCGAAGAATTTGACGCCCTTGACGACGCGGCCGCGGTCGACGTCGAGACACGGGATGATCCGCTTGGTGAGCATGATCTATTGTATGTAGCCAAGGGGCTGGGGAAAGCAAGGGAGATGAATTCTGGGCTACTTCGCGCCCGCGTTCCATCCCGCCGGATCGACCCATTCCAGGTCGGCAATGACCGGGTGGTGCGGCGATCCTTCGTCGGGGCCGACCCAGCACGATGTGACTTGCCATGCGGCGGGGGCAAGAATGTGGTCGATACGGACCGATGAGAATCTTGTGAAGTAAGTGTGGCCAATGCCCCAGCCGGCGATGCCGAAGGCGTCGGAGTCGTCGATCCAGGAATTCTGAAAGATGGGGCTGTCGGCGGGCGTGTTGAAATCGCCCAGGAGAATCGTCGGAGCATGAAGGCTTCTGGCGAAGTTGGCGATTAACGTCGATTGGTCGGATCGGGCGGCGCTGTTGTTGGCGACTTCGTCAGGACCCTGGGGGGCGCCGTTGATGGCGTCGGCAAACTCGATGTGCGGCGAAGCCAGATGCAGATTGATGAGGTTCAACTCGCCGCCATTGAAATCGACCTGGTAATAGACCGCCGACCCGGCCGGGCCCCATTGTCCCTGGATGAGGTCCTGGGCGGATTTGATGGGAGTCCGGCTGGCCAGGAACAATTCGCCGTCGCGACGCAGAAACCATCGGCCTTTGCTGAATAGCGCGGCTTGATCCTGGGAGGTCCATTCCTGAAGCGCGACGACGTCGGGATTCGTTTGGTCGATGAGTTGAGAAAACTGGGCGGCCAGCAATCGCGTGCGATGAATATTGCAGCTGATGAGACGGAGGTGCGGGCCGGTTGGCTGGCTGTAGATTACCGTGCGCCAGGGAACGCGGAAGTCCATGATGCCGAACATGAGGAGGAAAATCTCCACCACGACGAGGACCAGCATGCGGCGGTTGGTAATAAGAACTGCCGGCAAGAGGAGGAGCAACGGCACTCCGAATACCCAGCGCGGGCCGAAGAGGATGAGCGTAGCGATCCACCAGGAATCGGCGGCCAATTGGAGAATGATCCAAAGAACAGCAAGGAGGCCGAAATAAAGCGCGTTGGCTACCAGGACCGCGAATTGAAATCGGCGGCGCGACCGCGTGGCGTGGCGGAAGCGCGGGCCGAGGACACGGGAGAGAAAACTGCCCAGGTGAGAATATGGCTTGAGGTTAATCAAATAGCGGCGCTTTGCGGGGATGGGATCGACCGTCAGATCATGGAACTCGCGTGACAATCTCGCCCATGCGGACGACTTCAAAATCAGAGCCTTGGACCCGTTTTAGAGTATTAATCTCGTCATCGTTCCAGCGCGGATCGGGAGCGCCGGTGATGAACCAGTTACCGCCATTATCGGCGTTAATCATGCCGTAGGTTTTGAGGGCCTGGAGGATGACCTGGGCGCAAGGGGGGAATGAGGAGATGTCGTAGTCAGCCTTGAGGCGGACGCGCATTCCCATCGGGGGAAGATTCTCCTCGGTATGGCTGCTGGCATAATGAGTGGCTGGTGAGACGAAGGCGCGACGAGATCGTTGCACCGTGAACCGGATGGCATGGGTGATTTTGCCCTGCTGAACGACTTCGTCGTAGCGCACCAGGCCGGGAAAAATAGGCAGGCCGGCGGCGTCGGCACTGGTCCAGCCGGGGCGGCGCTGAACGCCGCTTTTTTGCATATCGAAAATAGCGCCGGAATCGGCTTTCCATTGGCGGCCGCCATCGACGGCGACGGCTTCATCGAGTTCGTAGAGCATCCAATTGTCTTTGTCGATCACCAGGACGTGCTTGTCGCCGTCGGATTTGGCCCCTCCCTCGATGGGGGCATCAGGCGGAATGGGATACGGACCGGGGTCGGATTCGTCCTTATACCCGAAGGTAACGGGGACTTTGGGTTGTGAGCCGGGTACGAGGATGTAAGGAATGCCCCAGGGAATGCCGCCGCCAAGGGAAGTGCCAAAGTCCGGGTGGAGGGAGCGATCGCGGCCGATGCTGGCGATAATCGCGTCCGAGGCGGGATCAACCGGTTCGCGCGAGATGTCGGTATTCCAGGGATCGTCCGGTCCGAAAACGGCATGGCCCTGGAGGCTTTGCCCGATACCGGTTTGAAGATTTGCGCCAGGTTGAGGGGTCTGGGCGCTGGCCGCGGCGGCTTGGGTGAATTCAGTGAAATGACTCTTGGGCGCGCTCATCAAGGCGACATAAACGACAGCGGCTGCGCAAACTACCAATGCCAAACGTGCCAAGAATCGGTTGTTTGATTGTAGCGCGGGCATTTTTTCTGGCTCCCAGTGAAGTTCGATCAACCTGTGCCCCAAGGCGGCGGAACCACAGTATACCTCTTATCGGCCGCAAGTGGGAATTGGCTATGCCGAATGGTATGTGGTACTATTCCAACCGTTCAACCGTTCAACCGTTAGAACAACCGCCTAGCGTTTCAGGGGTAGCACTTTGTAATCGGATCATCGCGTTTTGTGCTCGGAGAGCGCCGAGACGGGTTCTGCCTTTGCGCAGGCCTCTCGGAAATCAATTGCCGGCATCCCGTATGCCGGCAACAGGAGTTGGAGAATGTGCGGAATCATCGCATACGTCGGTCGCAAACTCGCTCAGCCGCTGCTCATAGAAGGCCTGAAGCGGCTGGAATATCGCGGCTACGACAGCGCGGGGATCGCGGTCATTGACGAACATAACGGCCTGCACGTCCGCCGCTCGGTCGGGCGGATCAGTGTGTTGGAAGCGTCGCTGGCCAACGGGCAGGCTCTGCCGGCCGCGCACGTAGGCATGGCCCACACGCGCTGGGCGACGCATGGGGCCCCTACCGTCATCAACGCCCATCCGCATTCGGACAATTCCGGACAGATCGCGCTCATTCACAACGGCGTTATTGAAAACTATACATCGTTAAAGCACTTTCTGACGGGCAAGGGATACACGTTTTCCAGCCAGACGGACACGGAAGTGCTGGCGGTCCTGGTTGGGCACATCTACAAGGAAATGAAGATCAAGAACCACATTCCGCAGGGAGTTTCGGTCCTGCAGCGGGCCGTTCAGGCGGCGCTGCATGAGGTCGAGGGAACCTACGGCATCGCGGTGATCTGCAAGGATGAGCCGGACACTCTGGTGGCGGCGCGAAAGGGCTCGCCCCTGATCGTCGGCGTGGGAGATGATGAGTACATCGTTGCGTCCGATTCCAGCGCCATCGTCGAGCACACGCGACAGGTGATTTATCTGAACGACAACGAGATGGCGATCATGCGGCCGGGGTATTTCCGGTCGATGACGATCGATGATTTGGAAATCAGCCCGGTCATCAGCCAATTGGAGAATACGCTCGAAGCGTATGAACTTGGCGAATATGAGCATTTCATGCTCAAGGAAATCTTCGAGCAGCCGACGGCGATACGGAATTGCCTGCGCGGGCGCGTCGAGCAGCGCGAGGGGCGGATCGTGCTCGGCGGCGTGTCGAATTTCACGCGCGAGCTGGTGCGGGCGCGGCGGATTATTCTGACCGGCCAAGGGACTGCCTGGCACGCGGGGATGTTTGGGGATTACATCATCGAGGACCTGGCGAAAGTGGTGACGGAAGTCACGTATGCAAGCGAATTCCGCTATCGCAATCCGCTGGTCGAAGATGAGACGGTGATGGTCGCGATCAGCCAGAGCGGCGAAACCGCGGATACGCTGGCGGCC
>JBEKYH010000419.1:0-4475 GCA_049511115.1 Tepidisphaeraceae bacterium
TAGCGACGCCAAGCCGATTCCGTTCCGGGAGCAATCCTTCATCAATGGAGACGGAAGGCCGTTCACGACTTTCGCCGCCTCCGGCGTCGTCGACATCGGCCCGCCCGGCGCGCCGTTCCTCGGAACCATTATATTCATGGCCGGCAACGGCAGTGACGCCGCGGTCGCCAGTGCGCCTGGTGGTCAATCCCTCAGGCTTTTCTATCACGGCGATTACGCGCGAGCCGGCCGCGTCATGATCGGCGACAAGAGCTACGACGTGCTACTGGAAGACAAATTCACCACTGGCGACTTTTCCGGCCAAACGCCACCGCAACCGCCGCATCAGGCGGAGAATGCCATCCGGTTCCTGATTGATCGCGGCGGCACCGGCCATTTTTCCGCGACCGACAAATTCGGCGCGTTTGCAAGCTTTGCCATCGACGGCGTGAGTTATGAATTATCTGGTATTACGCCATCTGGTGATCGGCTCATCCTTGGCCCATCAAGCCAGGCCGTGAAGGAGCTTCCAGTTCCGCCGGACCTGAGCGTCGGGAAGATCGTTCCCGCGTTTGTGGCGACGACGATCGACGGAAAGGCCATTCATTTCCCGTCCGACTACAAAGGAAAGATCGTCGCGCTGGATTTCTGGGCAACCTGGTGCGGCCCGTGCCTGATCGAAGCGCCTCGACTGGCGGAAGCCTCCGCCAAATATTCATCGCACGGGCTGGCAATCCTCGGCGTGAGTCTCGACAGCCCGGGCGATCTTGCCAAACTGCGAGATTACGCCCAAAAACAGCAGATGGATTGGCCGGAGATTTTTGACGGCAAGATGTGGGACTCGGACCTGGTGATGTCGTATGGGCTTAGCTCGATCCCGTCGGTTTTTCTGGTGGATGGGGATACGGGAGCGGTTCTTGCGGGGCCGGGGGAGATGACGGCGGATCAATTGATGCCGCAAATTGAAAAGGCGATAGAGCGAAAGGGGGAATAGGGCGCATGTCAAGCAAAATCGAAGATTTGGATGTCGTGGCGCTCCTACGTGACCTGCCCGGGGAGGGCCTGGAAAGAGGTCAATCGGGCACGGTTGTCCTGACCCACGCCGCCGGCGAGGCTTTCGAAGTTGAGTTTATCCTACACCCCGGTCGCCCTGGCTGCTCCGTGGTCGCCAGCGTCCGGGCGGAAGATTTGCTCAAACTGAAGGGTCTCAAGCACCTCCAGACGGCCACGGCGTAAGCGGCGGTTAGTTGCCCCCTCCTGCGTTATTCCCGCGGCGATCCCGCCGGAATCAGGGCTCCGGCTACCTTCACCTGGATGCTGTAGAGGGTGCCTTGCATTGGGGCGCCGCGGGGGTTGGCCGCCACGAAAAGGGTTTTGTTGTCCTTGCCGCCGAAACAGAGATTGGTGGTGCCGGTTTTAAGGGAATTGCGGGTGTCGATCGTGCCGACGTAAGTGCCGTCGGGGTTGAAGATTTCCACGCCGTCCGACGCGCTGGTCCAGATTCGGCCGTCGGCATCCACACGGAAGCCGTCGGCGTATCCCGATTTCAGCTTCACGAACGGCCGGGCCGGACTGCACGTGCCGTCCTCACTCACATCGCAAACGTAAATCGGGCCGCCATTAGTAACGTAAAGCTTTTTTTCATCGGGCGAAAACACAAGACCGTTGGGGCGGATGCCTTTGACGGCGATGGTGACCTGGCGTGTCTTGGGATCAATGCGGAAAATGTAATCTCCATCCAAGACCTTCTCGTTTTTATTGGGGTCGTAGAGCGGCGGATCGGAAAAATAGACCGAGTCGTCGCTCCTGACGATGATGTCGTTGGGCGAGGTGAAATGCTTGCCCATGTAGTTGTCGGCCAGGACGGTGATGGTGCCGTCCTTCTCGGTGCGGGTGATGCGCCGCGTCGATTGTTCCGTGGAGACAAGCCGCCCTTCGGCGTCGCGCGTGTTGCCGTTGGAGGCATTGCTGGGCGTGCGGAACTTGACGAATCCGCCGGCCTGCGACCACTTCCACATGTCCTGCCCGTGGGCATCGGACATGATCAGGTAGCCGTCGTCGCCGCCGAGCCACACGGGGCCTTCAGCCCAGGACAATCCGGTGCCGAGCTTTTGCCATTGGGCGGATGGATCGACCAGATCGCTCAGGGCAGGCTGCGTCGCCGGCTGGGTCGTTTGGGCGTGGGCCAGAGTTGCCGCAAAAACGAGTGATAAAAAGACCGCGATGTAATGCCGCATATATTTGTCCTTCCGCCAAGAGCCGGGAAGCTCAAAAAAGTGAACCCGTCCGATGGGGACAGATTACAGCCGTTGGGCGGATAATAAAACCGTGATAAAGGGGAAATGCATTTTACCGCCCGCCGCGGCGGGCAAGCTGTGGCGCGAAGAACGCGAAGAAACTCAAAAGAGAAGACTCACAACAGAGGAGACGGAGGACGCGGAGGGAATTCAGGACTGAGGGCCGAGGACTGAGGAGTGAGAGACGGACTGGGGAACGAGGGGGAGAAGTGGAGAAGGGGAGCGGGGGTTTCCCGGCATCGACTTTCTCGGCCGAAGGCAGTGATGTTACACGTGTTACACTGTTTTGGGTGTTAATTAAAGCATTTGCTAACATATTATCCGGCGCAAGAGCGCTGCGGGGTTAGGGTTAGGGCGGGGAGGCGGGAAGTGGCGCGGACATCTGGAGAAAAACTTGTAACATGGGCGAAAGTGGGCTGGCGGGGGTGAAAAGGGGGTTTGATGAATGGGTAACAAACTGCCGGAGACGCTTAATTGTGAATGGCCGAGACCATAGTAACCAAGCAACCAGGCTCAACGGCGTTGATATTCCGGCGTATGAAAAGCAAGACAGCCCTTTCAATTGGAGTGCACCATGAGAATACTCCGGTCCTGCCATCCGCTCGCCTTGTTTGGGTCTGCATTTATCGTGATGGCTTTGGCCATGCCGGCGCTGAGCGCCGCCGATGCCTTACCCGCCGTCGCCAAGCCTGACGTGAACGTCCCGGTGACGATCACGGACAGCGGGGGAACATGGACGATGGACAACGGCATCGTCAAGCTGACGATTTCCAAGGCCAACAGCGTGATTCAGTCGCTGGTCTACCATGGCATTACCGTCGAGACTCGCCATGAAAATTGGGAGCAGGTTCCGTCGGGCCAAGTTACGCCGTCTGTCACGATCGACCCCGTGAAGAACGGCGGGGAGCGTGGGGAGATTTCCATCAAGGGTGAAAATAGCAGGCGCATCGACATTGAAATCCGCTACGCCTTGGAGCGCGGAGTCAGCGGCTTCTATACCTACGCGCAATACACGCATCCTGCGAGCAATGGCGCTGCGAGCTTCGGCGAAAACCGGTTCATCCTAGAGTCGATGAACCCCACGTTTGACTGGCTCTCGGTCGATAAGGATCGCAACCAACTCATGATTACCGACGCGGACCTGCGCTCGGGCACTGTGATTCACGCCAAGGAACAGCGCATCATTGCCGCCGGCAACTACAAGAACTCCGTCGAGCACAAATATACGTATTGCGGCATTATGTACCGGCTGCCCGCGTACGGCTGGTCGAGCACCAAGGATCACATCGGCGTCTATTTCATTAACCCCACAACCGAATACATTGGAGGCGGGGCTGAGAAGATGGACCTGGTCTGCCACATGAGCGGAACCCTTTTGGACTACTGGACCTCGGGCCACTATGCCGGCGGCGCCGGCTGCAACATTCCGGCGGGCGAGGATTGGAAGAAGGTCGTGGGCCCGATCTTCGTCTACTTCAACGCGCTCGAGAACGCCAAGGACGCAACCCCCGAGGAACTGGCCACGCTCGCGGCCACGCAAGGTAATCCGACCGTCCCGCAAACCTGGCATGACAATGCGTTTGCCCTCTGGAACGATGCTCTTGACAAGGCCAAGGAGGTCCAAGCCGCGTGGCCTTATGACTGGGTCAACGGGGTGGACTACCCGCACAAAAACGAGCGCGGAACTGTCACCGGTCAATTCGCCCTCGACGACCCGCAGGCGGCCACCACGAAACTGCCCAACCTTACCGTCGGTCTGGCTCATCCGGATTACGTCACGACCTTTGGCGGATTTACGCAGCGGGCGGGCAACGGCAATGTTGTCACATGGCAGCACGACGGCGATTACTACCAGTTCTGGAACAATGGCACCGACGATGGCAAATTCACCATCACCAACGTCCGACCGGGCACCTATACGCTGCACGCATTTGCGGACGGCGTCCTCGGGGAATTCGCGCAGACCAATATCACCGTCGAAGCCGGCAAGACCCTGGACCTCGGCCTGCTCAAATGGCAGCCCGTCCGCTACGGCAAGCAGATATGGGAGATTGGATACACCAACCGCAACGGCAGCGAGTTCTACAAGGGCGACGAATACTATCGCTGGGGCTGGGACCTGCGCTATGCACTGCTTTTCCCCAACGACATCACCTACACCGTCGGTCAGAGTGATTGGCACAAGGACTGGTTCTTTGA
>JBEKYH010000420.1:0-4471 GCA_049511115.1 Tepidisphaeraceae bacterium
TCATCGGCGGTGTGGGGGTGCCGCTGGCGGCGCTGCCGATGTGGGCGCAGCGCGTGGCGGATTTTTTCCCCGGGCGTTACGCGGTAGAGGCTCTGGACGCAACGATTACGGGCGTGGGGCTGAGTCATTCGGGCTACAGCCTTGCGGCGTTGGTCGTCATCGGGGCGGCCGCCTGCTTCGCGGGCGTGAATATGTTCCGCTGGGACGCGGGGGAGCGCCTGCCGAAAAATCGAAGGGGCTGGACGTTTCTCGCCCTGGCGGCGTGGGCTGCCGTCGGCGTGGCGGCGCAATTGAGCGGCAATTCCGCGGCGATCGTGGACGCGCCGCCAGCGTACGACGCCGTGACCGACGCCCAGATCAATTCCATCACCTACGACGACCTGCAGGATGATGGCGGCCTGGTGACGCCGATCGTGGATTCGCTCGCCGACATTGATCCCCGGGACCAGCAATGGATCGTCGATTTTCGCCCGCGGCTGGCAGCCTGGCCGCCGGGTCAGGAGGCGGATTTGGTGCAGCGCGTACGCAATGTTTTGAGTCTGTGCGCCGTCGCGGATATCGCGGAGTTTCAATATGAAGGGGAAGTGCCGTATGTCGCCTTTGAGCAGCTTCGCCAGGACATCCCTAAACCGGAACTGGAGAAGATTTTGGCCTACATCATTCTGCGTCCGGGCGAGGGGCGAGTCTTGACCTTAGCGCCTGATTTAGGGATACACGACGCGGTTGATGAAACGGAAGTGCGCTCGCGGACTACGCAGTACGCCAAGAAGTTACTGGGGCGTCTCTTGGGAAAAATAGGTTGACTGGCTAAGCAGTTCCGGGTGGAATGGCATTTCGTGGATGTGGTGGACACTTAAGATTAAGGGAAGGAAGACACTGCATGGTCGTTGAGGGACTTAACGCCATCCAGGATAAGTACGGGTATATCCCGGAAAAAGAGCTTTACGACCTGGCGGCGCGCCTTGAGATGCCGGTCTACGCCGTCCACGGAGTGGCCACGTTCTATCCGCACTACCGTTTGCAGCCGCCTCCCAAGGCCGTCATTCACGTCTGCACTGATCTCTGTTGTCACATGAAAGATGCCGAGTCGCTGCTGGAAGCGGCCAAGGTGATGGCGGGGGCGAATCCGGAGATTGAGGTCAAGAATTGCTCGTGCCTGGGCCAATGCGACGGCGGGCCGGCGGCGCTGATTAACGATCACCCGTATGCGGGGCAGAGCGTCAACGAGATGAAGGAACTCTTCCGCCGCGCCATCGGCGGATTGGCCATCGACCACCAGCATTTTCACAGCCCCAAGGGACCGTACAAATCTGATCCCTACGCCTCGCCTGACGAACATTACGGCGCACTGAAGGCGCTGCTGGCTTCCAAAGAATTTGCCGGCGTGATCGACAAGATCAAAGGGGCCAACCTCCGCGGCATGGGCGGCGCGGGATCACCGGCGTTCCGCAAATGGGACACGGTCTTCAAAGCCAAGAGCGATAAGAAATTCATCGTCTGCAACGCCGACGAGAGCGAAGTGGGGACGTTCAAGGACAGGGAAATCCTCAAAGTCCTGCCCTATTTGCTGGTCGAGGCAATGACCATCGCGGGCGTAACCACCGGTGCAGAAAAAGGTTACGTTTACATCCGCCACGAATACCACGAGCAGGTGGAGATCGTGGAAAAGGAGATCGCCCGGGCCAGGACACTGGGGGCGATGGGCGAAAATATCTTTGGCAGCGGCAAGAATTTTGATCTCCAGGTTTTCGTCAGCCCCGGCGGATATGTGCAGGGGGAAGAGACGGCGCTGCTGGAGGCCATCGAGGGCCGGCGCGGCCAGCCGCGCAATAAAGAGCGCGATGTCGGCCTCTTCCGCGGCGTGCCGGCGTTCCAGGGCCTGTGGGGCAAGCCGACGATAATCAACAACGTCGAGACGTTCGCTTACATCCCCATCATTCTTCTCAAAGGGCCGGATTGGTTTAAGGCGCAGGGGAAGAATGGTTGCGCAGGTCTGAAGTGGGTCGGGATCGGCGGCGATGTTGAGAAAGCGGGCGTGTTCGAAATCTGCATGGGGACGACGTACACCGAGGTCATCAAAATGGCCGGGGGGATGCGCAATGGGCTAAAGCTCAAGGCGCTGTGTCCTTCCGGGCCGACCGGCGGTTTCGTGCCGGGCGCGTTTGCCGATTATCCGATGGATTTCAAAATCTTCGGCCCCAAGGGCGAGCCGGTGAACGAGTGGGCCAAGGCCGGCGGATTCGCCAGCGTGGGATCGGCGGCAATTGTCGCCATTGCCGAAGACCGCTGCCTGGTGGACGCGGCGCTGAATTTTACGCGGTTTTATCGCAATGAGTCGTGCGGCAAGTGCGTCCCCTGCCGAGTGGGGAGCCAGAAAGTAGTGGACATCATCGCCGGCATCGGCCAGGGGACGGCCCGACCGCAGGACATTGCCGAAATTGACCGGCTGTCGATGACGTTGGATCTCACGTCCATCTGCGGCCTGGGGCAGGTGGTTTCCAGTCCGATCCAGTCGGTGCTGAAGTATTTCCGCTCTGAAGTGGATGATCATCTGCTCAGGAAGAGCTGCCCGGCGGGCGTCTGTTTTGGCAAAGCACAAACGGGCGTGGAAAACACCAATAAGCAAATGTCGGCCGCCACATACGGCAATGGCGGAAGGTAATCGAACAAGGCAATTGAACCAGGTACTCGATCATGGCTGAAAGCGCGCCGGTGAGCGAAAAAACCGTGACATTGCAGATCGACGGCCGGACCGTCACGGTTCCGGAGAAGACGACGATCTGGGAAGCCGCGCGCCGCTCAGGCATCGCCATTCCCGCCCTGTGCCATAAGGAAGACCTCAATCCCGTGGCGGTCTGCCGCGTCTGCGTGGTGGATGTCGAGGACAACGGCTTTGGCCGCGCCGAGAATCTCCTGCCCGCGTCATGCGCCCGCGAGTGCGTGGACAAGATGAAAATCCGCACGGTGAGCGACCGCGTGGAGACCACGCGCAAGACGCTGGTGGAGATGCTCATGGCCGAGCATCCCCGGCCGTGCGCCCGCCATGCGCGCGAGCATGACTGTGAACTGGAGTTGCTGGGCGAGAAATATCAGATCGTCGAGCCGCTCTACACGGGCCGAAATTATTCCAAGGGGAAGGACGCCTCTAACTTTTCCATCGCCATCGATCACAGCGCCTGCATTCTGTGCGACCGTTGCGTGCGGGCCTGCACGGATGTGGCGGGCAATTACATCATCGGGCGCATGGGCAAGGGGAATCTCACCAGCATCAGCTTTGACGACAACAAGCCGATGGGGCAGAGCAATTGCGTCAATTGCGGCTGGTGCATGGTGTCGTGTCCGACGGGGGCGATTACCTACTCCGGCGGCGTGGGGGCCAAGCTGCCGGTCGGCCAGGTCCTGCCGGTCGAGGAACTGAAGCTATTCCCGATTTTCTCGAAGGTTTCCAGCCAGTTCCTCTCGCGCTGCGGCGGGGCGGTCGTGCGGCGTGAATACAAAAAGGGAGAGGTCATCTGCCGCCAGGGCGAATTCGGCTCGACCGCCTTCTACATCATCAGCGGAACGACCGACATTTTCCTGGAGACCGATCTCTCGCATGTCCGCACGCGCGCCGAAAGCGGCGGGCTGTTTAAGAAAGTGACCAGCCTTCTTAAACCGCGCAAGGAAGACCGGCGCATGGAGGAAGGCGAGAAGCGCTTCATCCCCATCGACGGCAGCGTTGATCTGGCTTACGACAAACCGATCGCGCAGGTCGGCCAGGGCGAACTGATCGGCGAGGCTTCGTGCATCAACATGCAGCCGCGCTCGGCGACCGTCCGGGCGGCCAGCGAAAAAGTCGTCGTCCTGGAAATGCTGCGCAACGTGCTGGACATCCTCCGCCGCCAGAAGAATTTCAAGGCGGACATGGAGCGCAAGTATCGCCAGCGCGCCCTGGACAACCACCTGCGCAGCGTGCCGGTCTTCCGCGACTTGCCGGACGATTTCCTGTCGTATTTGCGCGATCGCGTGCAACTTGTCAGCTTTGAGCCGAACAGCATCATCTTTCGCCAGGGCGAAATCGCCGACGCCTTTTATCTCGTGCGCATGGGCCACGTAAAGGTGATTGAGAACTACGCCGACGGGCAATCGATGGTGTTGTCGTATCTCTCGCGCAGCCAGTTTTTCGGCGAGATCGGCCTGCTGGGCAACAGTGAGCGAACGGCGACCTGCCAGGCGATTGACCACGTCGAGGCCGTTCGCATCGGCAAGGAAGAATTTGAGGAAATGACCACTCGCTTTCCGGCGATCAAGGCCAATCTCCAGAAAGTCGCCGACGAGCGATTGGAATTCAACCGGCAGCGCGGCACGCGCCTGCGGTCGCTGTCGCTGCCGCAGTACATCGAACTGGGATTGTTCCAGGCACAGAGCCTCTTGATTCTTGATCTGGAAAAATGCACGCGCTGCGATGAATGCGTGCGGGCCTGCGCCCAGG
>JBEKYH010000421.1:0-4469 GCA_049511115.1 Tepidisphaeraceae bacterium
CCAAGATATCGGCCCGGGTCGCTCGGTTCGTCAATGGGGGCCTGCTCAAGGTACTTGTCATAGAGAAAGATGTCGCTGCCGATTTCCAACTTCCTGAAAATCGGGCTGGAATTGAATGGCTCAGTCGATGCGCCAACTCGGGTAATCAGGACGTTGGAAACGTCCGGTGCGAAAGCCAGGCCGGTGTTTAACAGGCCAAATCCATTAAAGGCCAGATCGCGCGTTCCAGGGCGAACGCCGTCAAAAGTATTGTTGGTGATCCCGCGGTCGTGATCGCCCGATGCCATGATGACCTCGCCCGACGCGCGCGAGTCGTGCGGATCAGGGAAGACATAATCGAGGCGGAAATCGCCGGCAAACGCGGCGATCTGCTCGGTCTTCTGAGAAATCGGCGTGATGCCGCCTGCCGAGGGAAGCGTAAAGCTGTTGGAGAGTGTGTTGCCGGCCTCACCCGCGGCCTCGACGCCGTAAGCCAATCGGTCGTTGAGGCTTCCTGTCGAACCGATGCCGTAGTAATAGCTGTTGTAATCAAAATTAGTGGTGATGGTGCCGCCGGCGGTGGAGGTGAGCAGCGGGTGGTCGGAATTGAGATCGCGCTGCGACAGGAAATAGAAATACGGATGGTTGCGGCCGACTTGTGTGCCCGCCAGGAGGCCGAAGAACCCGCGTTCGGTCCGGTCATTGAATCCCGGGCGCGAGGTGTCAAAGTCGATCGTGTCCGGCACAGTCACGCCTGCGACGCCCTCGACGTTGATGGGGCCTTTGATGATGTCGGCCACGCCGCCGTCAATGTCCTGGTTGAAGACCAGCCCGTTGCCCCAGATCACGGTCTGGCGGCCAAGCTGCACGGAAACGTCGTCGTTGGTGCCAATGCCTTTGTACGCGCCGAGGTATTTCTGCAAATCAAACCGGTAGTAGGCTTGCTCGACGGAGGAATGCTGGCCGGTCCCCTGGATGCCGCCGCCAAAACTTTCGCCTGGGTTGTAATCGCGATAGCTCATTCGTCCGCGGACGAAGACGCTTTGAACATTGTCCAGGTTCATATCGGCATAGCCGATCAGGTCCGTCTCGCGGAGGACGTGTTGATCGCCGTTGGGATCATCGACGGAGAGGAAGTTAAAGGTGGCGTAAGCGCCGTAATCCACGAGCACGCGTTGATCGGGAGGAATGTCTTCGTTGACGTGCAGGCGGCTGTTGTACTGGAACTGATCCAATTGCCGCTGAAAGTTGGCTTCGGCGACTTGAGCCTGGTCGGCCCCAAGATTGGCGGGCTCCGGCGGGTCCGCGGCAAAGGCGAAGGTGGATGCGGCCCCCAGTCCGCAGGCCACGACGCCAATTAGGCAACGCTTCATTCGACCTCCCTGAAGAGCCGCCTTATGGAGAATGCACACAACCCCGGCGGCCGATGGGCCGTAAATATAGGGAAAGGATTAGGAATATGCAAAGCATATTCCGGCACATTTGTCAGGACCCACCAAGCCCAAAGCGCGTGGCGATTCGTCTTTCGACCCGCGCAAACGCGAGCCGGTCAACGGCCATGCCGATAACGACCATCAATATCATGATCGCGACGACCTGCGCGATGGCATTATTGTCCTGCGACATTTTAAGGAGCCAGCCCAGGCCATCGTGATCGGCATGGAGGACAAACTCGGCACCCATCAGCGACCGCCAGGCAAATCCAAACCCCTGCCGGAGGCTGCTGGCCAGCGCCGGTAGCGCGGCCGGCACCATGACATACCGATAGAGCTTCCATCCATCGGCGCCCATCATGCGGCCTGCGCGCTGATAAAGGGGCGGGATCATGCGCAACCCGTCCCGGAAGGCGATGGCAACCGAGAATAACGATCCCATGATCAAAACAAACATCAAACCCGTTTCGCGCAAGCCGAAAAGGATGACCGCCAGCGGCACCCAGCAAACGCTGGGCAGGGTTTGCAGGCCCAGAAAGAGTGGGCCGAGGAATTCGTTGAGTGGCCGCCATCGCCACATCGCCAATCCAAGCAGCGCGCCGAAGATGACGCTGAAGACAAATCCGATGACGAGGCGTGACGCGCTTACGATCGTGCCGCCGATGAGATCCGTGCTGAGAAGGTAACCGTAAACAACACGCACTACATGCGGCCAACTCGGCGGAACATCGGCGGGATCGACATCGAGTTTTCCGATCAGCGGCTGGTCGCCCAGTCGCGGCCACCCGTGGTGAAGCGGCTGGCCGAATCCGGTTTGGATATTGAGCATCCCCAGCGTCGCGTCAAGTATGTCGCTGGGGGCGGGGAAGACGTAGTCGCGCCAGCCGATGGCCCTATATGCCGTCTCCCATGCCGCCAGGACCGCTATCCAGATCAACAGACGATGGAGGTTGCCAAAATTCCTGGGCCGCGGCGTTGACACGATTCACCTCGTCTTCGATCTCCTTGCGGACACGCCGGGCCAGCTCGCTCATGGCGGGGCTGTCGAGCTGGCGCGGGTGGGGGAGATTCACGCCGATCTCGGCGCGGATGCGGCCGGGATGGGCATGGAGAACAATGATCCGGTCGGCCAGGCGCACGGCCTCGCCGACGCTATGAGTCACGAACAAAATCGTCTTCTTCGTCTGGCCCCACAGGTCTTGAAGCTGCTGATGCAGCAGCGTGCGCGTCTGGGCATCCAACGACGCAAACGGCTCATCCATCAATAAGACGGCCGGGTCCATCACCAGCGCTCGCGCGATGGCGATGCGCTGGCGCATTCCGCCGGAAAGCTCATGCACGAGCTTGCGCCCGCTGCCGGAAAGATGGACCATTCGCAGCGCGGCAACTACTCGGTCATCGCGCTCCGACTTTGCCACACCCGCCATCTTCAAACCGAACGCGACGTTCTGCTCCGCCGTCAGCCAGGGAAAGAGGCCATGCTCCTGGAACACCATGGCCCGCTGCGGTCCCGGCGATTTCACCGGCTCGCCGTCAAGTTGCACCGTGCCGCGCTCGGGGATCGCCATTCCCGCCGCGACATTGAGCAGCGTTGTTTTGCCGCATCCGCTGGGTCCGACAACCACCACAAATTCACCGGGACGGCACTCCAGCGTCACATCGGAAAGGATCGGAACCCGCGACGCGGGAAAGATTTTCCAGACGCCCTGGAGGCTCAGCAGCCCGCGCGTCGCCTTAACCGACGGCCGCGCAGGGGCGCTTGTTTCGCGCGCAGCGGCCAATGGCGCCGGGGCCTCAATCGGAATGAGAGCGGGTGAACTTTCCATCACGGCAGTCCATGAAGGATACTCGTGTCGATCAGCCCGTCCAGTGATACCGGCTCTTTGACGACGCCCAGGTCGAATGACCACTGCGCCATGGTATTAAACGTCGCGGGTAAGGGATCGTCGGTAAATGTGACGTGAGCCAGCGCCGACGCCACCGTCCCCGGCGGCAGTTTGCTGTGGGTCAAGCCGTCCAATGCATCTTCCAACTGCGAGGCATAGGCAGCCGGTGAGGCCGCCAGCTTCTGGGTCCACTGGTGATGAACGGCCAGGAATTTGGCCACCACGTCAGGGTGATCGCGCAGGAATTCCTGCCGGGCAATGACAACCGTGAGGGCGAATTGATGATCGGGCCAGAGGTCCTTTTCTTCGCCGATGATGGTGCCTCCCGCTGACGCGACGAGGCGCGAACCCCACGGCTCGGGCGCCCAGGCGGCGTCGATATCGCCGGCTAACATACGGCCGACCTGTTCGGGATTGGCCAGGGGGATGACATTCTTGTCGTTAGCCTGATGCAATACCGAAAGGACATAATGTCTCGCGGAAATGTCCTGGGTGTTATTACGCTGCGGGGTGGCGATCTTTTTCCCCGCCAGGTCCGCCATCGAGTGAATTCCGCTATTTGGCCCGGCGACAATAACCACGCCGTTGGCGGCGGAGCCGCTGATGACCCGGACTTCCTGGCCGTGCGCCTCTGCCCAAGCTGTAATGACCGGGCCAGGGCCAACGTAGCCAATGTCAATTTCGCCAGCGAAAAGCGCTTCTATCAATGACGGGCCGGCGTTAAAGACGTTCGTTGAAAGCCGGGTTGGGGCAATTGCGCTTTGTAAATCACCGCTGCTGACTTCCAGCACGGCCTGCGCGTGCGTCACATTGGCGAAGTACCCAATCCGGACCTCGCTGACAGGTGGAATAGCCGCTGCGGATGGTGCGCTATCCGATTTTCCGCAGCCATTTACGGCAAATGTGAACGTTGCCGCCAATGCGAGAAAAGCGATCCAACGGACAGTTCGTCGAAAACGACCCATACGCCAAACCTACGACTAATCTGTGCCAATGTCAATATTTCCTACCAATTAGATATGCTATATTGATAAGCGAAAAAAAACGTACGCGGTTTGGAATCCGATTCTTTCCCTCAACATCCCAACTTTTTTTAAACTTTGTGGGTTTTTATTTTGTTTAAAAGCCCGGGCTAACGGGTCGGCCGGTCGACCGTCGACCGGCCGACACT
>JBEKYH010000422.1:0-4419 GCA_049511115.1 Tepidisphaeraceae bacterium
CTTTATCCAGGTATGGTCCCGTAATCGTCGTCGATCGCCCCACGCGCGTGTTGTAAGTGCTGTTCACCCCGCGGCAGCACATCCCCAGGCTCGCAAACAAATAATAGTATTGATCGTGGCGATAGAGATACGACGCTTCGATCGCGTCCCAATGGGCCAGATCATACATCGGCGAATTCGGCGCGATGCGATGCCCCGTGGCCGGGTCAAGCTGAATCAGTTTGATCCCGCTCCAGAAGCTGCCAAACGTGAGCCACAGTTTCCCGTCGGTGTCGTGAAACGCGCACGGGTCGATGCAGTTGAAATCGTCATTCTCGTGTGATTGCACAACCAGCCCGCCATCCACCCAGTGATACGCCGGATCCGCTGGATCGAGGGTTGCGTTGGTCGCCACGCCAATCGCCGAGGTGTTCTTGCCAAAGCTGGAGGCTGAGAAAAAGAGCATGTACCGGTCGCCGTTTTTGGAAATATCCGGCGCCCAGAAATCCATCCCGCGATTGGCCGGCACCGCCTGGCTCACCCATGCCGGCGCTGCCGAAAAGGTCTGCGGCCCGGGCTGCCAGGTCAGCAGATCGCTGGAATGAATCGAAGGCGTTCCGCGCCCGGTGAAGAAGATCCAATACTCGCCATTGCACTTGATGATCGCCGAAGGATCATGAACTCCGATATTGCGCCGGCCGAGCTGGCGCAGGATTTCCTGCGGATCAGAGGGTGAGTTATTCGCCGCCGGCTGAGTCTGCGCCAGCGCCGCAATCGTCGTCACCAGTGCGACCACACAACTCGCGGTAAGTACGCCCAATCCACCCAATCCAACGCGCGCCCTCTTACCCCCTCCCCATCTACTCAGGGGGAGGGCTGGGGTGAGGGTTCTTCGACATTCACCGAAATCAATCGCTTCCCGAATACGCGATTTCATATCATCTCCGCTGGACACATTTCAATTCCCCGCCGAGCGCGGCGTCAGCGTAAGCCCATCAAGCCAGATATTCGTCGGCTCAATCGGCGTAATTACCATATGAGCACTCGCATCCGACGCGCGAACATGCAGCGCCACCAAATACTTATTCCATGGAACCCCCGCGGGCGCCGTCGTCGGCCCCCTCCCGCGTCCGCGCCCGCCGCGCCCCCGCCCAATCTCCGGCAGCGTCGTGCGCGCCAGCACCTTCCCGTCGGCATTCTCCAGCGAAAAAACCAGCCCAACCGTGCCGCGGTCGGTCATCGCCGAAAAAGTAACATCACACCATTCGCCAACCGTCACGGGAATTTGAATCCCACTGACCGCCCCCGCCCGCCCGTCTCCCGGCCCAGCAGTTCGCGTCACGGCAATGCGTAACAGATGCGGACTTGAATTCGTGGGGTACTTCGCATCCTGCTCAATCGTCCCCCGCGCCTCACCCTCGCGAAGCAGCGCCCAGCCCGATGCCATGTCGATTCCCCGCGGCGTTCCGATAGTCGCAACTGGCTCAGTCGCCGGACCCGACCCCGGCTCAACTCCCAGTGCCAACACACTGAATTTGTACACACTCACGCTATGAAACGTATCCCCCGCCTTCAGCTCCGTACTGGGAAAATCCGGATGATTCGGCGAATCCGGAAAATGCTGCGGCTCCAGGCAAAACGCCCCATAGCGCGGATAAGTCTTCCCCTCTTTGCCGGTGATTCGTCCATCCAGCCCGTTGGCTGAATAAAACTGCACCCCCGGTTCGGTCGTCGAAAGTTCCAGCACGCGCCCGCTGGCCGGGTCAAAAACCCTCGCCGCCGGATGCAGACCCGCCGTCTCGTCGAGCACGAAATTCTCGTCATATCCATTGGGCCCGCGAAGCTGCGCATCCTTCGCCGCGATGCGCTCCCCGATTTTGTGAGCCTGTCGAAAATCAAACGGCGTCCCCGCGACATCCGCAATCGCCCCGGTCGGAATCGCCTGCGGATTCACCGGCGTATACCGCCCCGCGAAAATCGTCATTTCCTGATTGAGAACATCCCCGTTTCCCGCGCCCGCCAGATTGAAATAGGAATGGTTGGTCAGGTTCACAACCGTGTTTTTGTCCGTCGTCGCCGAATATTCAATCTTGAATTCGTTGGCGTCGCTCAACGAATCCCGCACGTGCACGGTGAGATTGCCGGGAAATCCCTCCTCCCCGTCCTTGCTGAGATAGGTGAATTCCACCGTCTGGTCATCAATCGTTTTAGGCGTCCAGACCACCTTGTCAAACCCGCGCCGCCCGCCATGCAGCGTATTACCCCGCTCGTTCGCCGTGATTTTGTACTGAACCCCCTCCAGCGTGAACGCCGCGCCGCCGATCCGATTGGCATACCGTCCGGCTGTCGCCCCAAAGAACGGATTATTCCGCTGATACGCGGCGAAATTGTCAAACCCCAGCACGACATCCGCCAGTTTTCCATCGCGATCCGGCATCTTCACCGAAACAATCGTCGCCCCATACGTCATCACGGAAACAGATGAGCCGCCTTTATTGGTGATGGTGAACAACCGCACCGGGCTGCCTTCGCGGGTTGTGCCAAAATCCGACGACGCAACGTCGGCGCTAGCGGCAGAGGGAAAAGACAGAAACAGGACGATCGCGGCGGTGACAGTGAGAATCCTCATTGAGCTTTCTCCTCCAATCGCGACGAATGTCGGAGTGCGGCACAATATCCACCGCGCGGCCGGATGCCAACAATCTGCATCCAACGCATTCTAGGATTTGGATGCCCCCAGCAGCCGCTGCTCAATCACTTCCGCCGCCAACCCCGATATGAAAACTTCCTTGCGCGGGCTGCTCTGCCCCCGCGTGATTTGCACCTGCGTCCGCGGAATACTCAAAGCCCCCGCCAGCAATTCCACCACCGCCCCATTAGCCGCCCCCGCTTGCGGCGCCGCCGTCACCGCAACTTTGATCCCGCCGCCGTATTCACCCACCACACTCTGTCGCGACGCCCCCGGCACAACCTTGACGGCCAGGGCGAATCCATCGGATTTGAGGGTGAGGTGAAGGGGCATACGGATGGAATCAGAATTCAACGGCCGGCGGATGAGGCATGGATTGGCGCGGCGTGTGCGGAATCTCGACACCTCCCAACGGAGCGAACCTCGCCCGAATGGCAGTCGCAAGATTGGTCGGCCGGAACGTCTTACAGTTTACTGCTGTGCGAAGAATGTCTCGGGCCTCGTCTTCCATCGACCGCCCGTGACGGGCCGCCCGGATACGGAGGCGCGTTGTCAGATTCTGATCCAGATTTCGGATGGTGATCGCTCGCGTTGTTCGTCCTTTACATCAATGATTGAATTGTAATCATTGATGGCGCTTCGGCCAATGCCCTACGGGCGATATCAAGCCCCCGCCAACCCCATCCCCCACCGCCGCGGCCGCCGCAGGCATAGCAGCCCCGCCGCCAACGCCATCAATCCAAACGTCGCCGGTTCGGGAACGGTGCTTGAACCTGCCGCCACTGTGAAAACGCCCGCCGCGCTGGCCTCGGCTGTGCCGGTATAGACATAGGATGTACCCACCGGAAGGTTCACAAAAGCAACCGTGTCCGGCCCGGTGAGTGTGGCAAAGTTATCCTTGGTCGTGAAGCCGAAATCGTCCGTTGCGCCCGGCGTCAGCGGATTGGAACTCGCATCCCACCGGATCGAATACCCCCCGCCGAAAATCCCCGGCCCGACTACCGTCGGCGACCACCCCGTCGGACTGGTCTCGGCCGAAGGATCCGACGGCAAAAAGTTATAGTAGTTGTCCGGCAAAACACCCAGGTATGGAATCCAGGCGTACCAGAATGAGTCAAGGCTGGTCGTTCCGGTGTTCTTGACGGCGAGGTTATACGTGAAAGTCTGACTGGCGCCCGATCCGTTGATCGACGCCAAGTTAAGGACTCCGCTCGCCGACTGGGCCATCGCCGGTGCGGCCATTCCCATCGCGGCGATTCCCGTCAGTGCGATCTTGCTTGTAACCTTCATTATCTCTCCTCTTGAGTTTATTGGTTGTAATAAGTTCCTGGCTGTACCGTGTAGTGCCTTTCCCAGCCGCATCTATTCAGTGAGATTTTTTAAAATCGGCGCGCAGCACGAAACGCGCAAGGGATTGCTTTCAGTGGAATTATGCTTCTCACGCCCGCCGGCTCGGCCGGCGCAGGAACAACGGAACCAACGCC
The DNA here is from genome assembly GCA_049511115.1 of Tepidisphaeraceae bacterium. Taxonomy (GTDB): domain Bacteria; phylum Planctomycetota; class Phycisphaerae; order Tepidisphaerales; family Tepidisphaeraceae; genus JBEKYH01. The sequence continues at coordinate 4,153 of JBEKYH010000422.1, forward strand.
GCCAGCCCAAGCGTCGCCGGTTCCGGCACGCTGGTAACGTCAAAATCAAACTGATAGTTGGTGGTCGCACCCAGTTGCTGGATCAGGAATGTATAGGTGCCCGCCTGCAACGGATCAGAAAACCCGCTTGCGCCGGCCGCCACCGTCGGATTAGCCTCCAGCGCCAACAGATCATCGCCCACCAGGTTCGCCGCCGGCGCCCCGGCCGGGTTCGTAGCCCCGGTGCCGTAATGGGCATAGCCAAGGTACGAGGACGTTGTATTGACG
>JBEKYH010000423.1:0-4417 GCA_049511115.1 Tepidisphaeraceae bacterium
CCAGGGCGGTGGCGGGCTGGCCGTGGCGACCGGCGGGGAAGTCGTCGAGTATTTGCCGTTGCCCGTTGGCGGATTGATGAGCGACCGTCCGATAACGGAAGTGGCCGCCGCGTACGACTGGCTCATTGCCGCGGCGCATCAGCTCGGCTCGCCGCTTCGTGACCCGTTCATGGCGATGAGCGTCATGGCGCTTGAGGTGATTCCGAGCTTGAAGCTGACTGATCGCGGATTGGTCGATGTGGAAAAGTTCGAAATAGTCGATCTATTCGTTTAGGGAAACGGGCAGGGAAATCTATGCGGACACCTGAACAACTGGTCCATAGCCGTGCCCGCGCCCGCGGTCGCTACGCGCTGTTTCCGCTGGAGGGTTATCCGTTTTCGCGGCTTCCAACCTGGCCAAGCGCCCAGGTGAGAATCCTGGCCTCTCCGGCGCTGGGGGCCGGCTTTGCGCAGTATCTCATTGACCTGTCCGCCGGCGCCGGCGGCCAATTCGCTTCGGATAATCGCATCGAGACATTTTATTACGTCCTCTCCGGCGCCGGGCGATTTCAGGGCCTGGCCGAGCCGCTATCCGCGGGGAGCTTTGGGGTCATTCCGCCGGGCGCTGCGACGCCGATTTCAGCAAGCGCCGGCGAGGCCCTGAGCCTGCTTTTCTTGCGCAAGCAATACGAGCCGGCAGCAGGCATCGCGCTATTCAAGCCGCTGCACAATCATGAATCGAAGATCGCCAAGGAAATCTGGGCGGGCAACCCGCGTTCCCTGCTCCAGACGCTTTTGCCCGATGAATTCGCGTTTGATCTGGCCATGAACATCTTCACGTTCGATCCCGGGTTCGGGTTGCCGATCGTGGAAACGCACGTCATGGAACATGGGCTTCTTTTCCTGCAGGGCAAGGGGATGTACTACCTCGACGGCGACTGGATGGAAGTCGAGAAGGACGACTTCATCTGGATGGGACCGTACTGTCAGCAATCTTTCTACGCGACGGGCCCGACGCCGTCGCGCTATATTTATTACAAAAATGTAAATCGAGACGTATCTCTTTGAAAGCGAGACTATGGAAACCATTTATCGCGACGCCGACGTGGATGTGACCATTTTAAACGGCAAGACCATCGCCGTGATCGGATACGGCATCCAGGGAAAGGTCCAGGCCGCCAACTGCCGGGACAGCGGGTTTAAGGTGATCGTCGGCACGCGCCCGCGCGATCATTCGCCCAGCCCCGCCCAGGCCAAGGCGGATGGATTTGAAGTCTATTCGGTTGCCGACGCGACCAAAAAGGCGGACATCCTCCTGATCGAACTGGCCGATCCGGTGCAGCCGGCCGTTTACAAAAGCGAGATCGCGCCGCACCTGCGCGCCGGGCAGACACTGTGCTTTTGCCACGGATTTGCCGTGCTGTACGGCCAGATTCAGCCGCCCAAGGACGTGAATACCGTTCTGTTCGTCCCCAATGCGCCGGGCAAGCTGGTGCGCGAGAAATATCTCAAAGGCGAAGGTGTCTACGGCTGCGTCTGCGTCGAACATGACGCGACCGGCGCTGCACGGCAGATTGTGATGGCCATCGCCAAGGCCGTGGGCAGCACGCGAGCGGGCGTCGTCGAGCTTTCCTTTCAGCACGAGACCGAGGGGGACAATTTCGAGGAGCAGATTCTCTACGGCGGGGCGATTCAACTGATGAAACTCTGCTTCCAGGTGATGGTGGACAATGGCTATCCGCCGAGTTTTGCGTATGCCAAGGCGATCCGCAGCCTGCGGTGCGTGATCGACGTGATGGATGAGCAGGGAATTGAGGATTATCTGACCAGTCGTTGCAGCCGGACTTGCGAGTTCGCGGTGCGCACGCGCGGCCCCCGCGTGGTCAACGAAGAGGAAATCCGCCGCATCTTCGCTGAGACCGAGAAAGGCGTTTTCGCGCGCGACTGGATGCAGGAGTTTGCGCTGGGAATGCCCATGCTGCATCGACTGAGGCGAACCGCGGCCGAGAGCGACATGGAAAAGACCGGCAAACAGTGGCGCAAGGAGTTTGGAAAGTGAGATCGAGTGATGGCGATTAGCGCCCAGAGAATCCAGCGCGACATCGAAGCGATCGCCCGCTGCACGCAAACGCCGGGCGCGGGGGCGACGCGGCCGACGTTTTCGCCACAGTGGGCGGCGGCGGTGCAATACGTCAGGGAGCAATTGCAAAACGCCGGCTGCGAAACGCGATTTGACGCGGCGGGAAATCTTCATGCCCGCCCCAAAAAGTTGGGATGGGAAAAGAAGGCTTGGTTGTGCGGCTCCCACCTCGACACCGTCCCGCACGGCGGCGATTACGACGGCGTGGCCGGCGTGGTTGTCGCACTGGAACTGCTTCGCAGTGCCGCGGAAGACGGGGTTGGCGAGTTACCTTTGGAATTGATTGTTTTCGCGGAAGAAGAGGGAACGACATTCGGCCTGGGCATGATCGGCAGCCGGGCGATGGTCGGGGAGCTGAATGCCGGGCAGTTGGGCTATCTCCGCAACGAGGCGGGCGAAAGTTACCTCGACGCGGGCAAGCACTTTGGCGTCGATCCGTCACAACTCGCCACAGATCTCTCCAACCTGCTCGGCCTGATCGAAGTGCATATCGAGCAAGGCCCCGGCATGTGGCAACGCGATGAGCGGTTGGCGATTGTCAGCGCCATCGCCGGGCGGCGGCAATATCAGGTGAATCTCGCCGGCCGCGCCAATCACGCCGGTGCAACGGCGATGGGCGAGCGCCACGACGCCTTGGCAGGCGCGGCCCGGATCATCGTGGCGCTGGAAGAAATGGCCAACAATATTTTCCAGGCGACCGTAATCACCGTCGGACGGTTGTTCAATCATCCCAATGCAATCAATGTCATTCCCGATCGCGTCGAGTTTACTGTCGATTGGCGAGCGCCGAACGATGTTTTGCTGGAGAGCGGAGACGCGCGACTCCGCCAGATTATTTCCAAAGTCTGCGCCGATCGCGGCCTGGAATGCGAGATCAAACAAACTGAATCGATTGCCGCCTGTCCGATGGATGCGCGACTGGGCAAGCGTTTTGGCAATCTGCCCGCGGTGGTCAGCGGCGCTCTTCACGACAGCGCTGTTCTGGCAAAGCATCTGCCCACGGCGATGCTTTTCGTGCCCAGCCGCGACGGCATCAGCCATCATCCCGCCGAGTTCAGCCGCGGCGAGGACATCGCCGCCGCGGCAAGCGCCGTCGAGCGATTGGTGAGAAGCCCGACCCTTTGCCAATTGAACCAGTCGAGCGAAGAGCAATTCGTCGCGGCATGCGGCGGTTTCTTTGAGCATTCGCCCTGGATCGCCAAACGGGCGTGGCAAAAGCGTCCCTTTGCGTCAGCAGCGGATCTGCATGAAAAGCTCTGCGGCGTGGTCGCGTCCGCCAGCGATGAAGAACAACTGGCGCTGATTAACGCGCATCCTGATCTCGCCGCGCGTATGAAGCTCACGCGCGAATCCGCCGGTGAGCAAGCTGCGGCCGGGCTGACGGCATTGTCCGCCGAGGAGATGGATCGGTTCCAGCGTTGCAATGCCGCCTATCGCGAGAAATTCGGCTTTCCGTTTGTCATTTGCGCTCGGGAGAATCGCAAGGAGGCCATCCTGGCCGCGTTTCCCATACGCCTGGCCAACAATTGGCAGCAGGAGATCGCGACAGCGCTCGGCGAAATTTACAAAATCGCGCGGCTTCGGCTCGCCGACGCCGTCTGGGAGGATTGACCGTGCCTGTGCTGAAAGAGAATTCCTACGGAAAATCCTGCGTGCGACTCACCAAAGTAGTGCGGCATGGCGCCCATCACGACCTGATGGAAATGTCCGTGGACATCTCCCTCGGCGGAGACTTTGCCGCTTCGTATGAATCGGGCGACAACTCCAAGGTCATCGCCACCGACTCGATGAAAAACACGGTTTACGTCCTGGCCAAAGAGCGAAGTTTCGCCAGCATCGAGGAATTCGCCGTTCAGCTTGCCCGCCATTTTGTGCAGACGTATGAGCAGGTTCAGCAGGCCGCCATCAGCATCAGCCAGACGGCGTGGGCGCGGCTGGGAAATCATCCGCACGCATTCATCGACGGCGGCGCCGAGCGGCGAATCTGCCGCGCCGTTCTGACGGGGGACAAGCTTGAACTGACCGGCGGCGTCGCGGATCTTCGCTTCCTCAAGACCACCGGCTCGGAATTCAGCGGCTTTGTCACCGATCGGTATCGCACGCTGCCTGACGCCGCCGACCGAATCTTCGCCACCAGCGTCGAGGCCGTCTGGGCCTACAAATCGGAAAGCGTTGACTTCAATGGCACTTTCACCGCCGCGCGAGCCGCCTTAATTCAAACGATGGCCGATCATCACAGTCTGGCCGTGCAGCAGACGCTGCTGGAGATGGGAAATGCCGTGCTGAAGGTTTGCCCGT
>JBEKYH010000424.1:0-4402 GCA_049511115.1 Tepidisphaeraceae bacterium
GCGCCCCCAGGCCCCAGGTCATTTCCTGCCGGTCGCCCAGCGGAAAGCGATTCTGGAAACTCACGTCGTAGGTGTCTTCGTAGGAAGGGGCGGGAAATTCGTCGCTGTCGGTGCGTTCATAATAGATTTGCAATTCGCTGGACGACCGGACGGAATCGGTGTGCGTCCAGCGTCCCTCCAGATTGCCGCCGCTCTGGTAATCGTTCAGCATCTCAGGAGGAGAAAGAACCGTATAGGTGTCGAGCAGATTCTGGTAGTAGCCGTCGCCTTGCAGGGTGAGGGTGTCCTGCGGGGTGGAATAGCGGTCGATGCGGAAGCCGCTCTGATAGCTGCTCCATTCGTCGTGGGCAGGGTCATTCAGCGGGGTTACGCCGGAGTCGGTGTAACTGGCCTTTTCATAGACGCGGTAAAAAGTGTCAGGATCGATCTGGCCGCCATAGCGCGCGGTTTGCTCGGATTCGTCGGTGCTGAGTTGCGAATCGAGCAGAACGCCCTGCGTGTCGCGGGCCGATTTGGTTTCGATGTTGACCACGCCGTTGACGGCATTGGATCCCCAAAGGGTAGCGCCCGGGCCGCGAATGGCTTCGATGCGGTCGAGGTCTTCCAGCGGATAATCCACCGACGCCCAGCGCACACCGCCGAAGACGGGGGTGTATTCGGAGCGGCCGTCCATGAGGACGAGCAGGTCATCGGCGAAGGTGCCGTTGAGTCCGCGCGAAGTGATCGCCCAGCGATTGGCGTTGACGCGCTCGACATCCATTCCGGGAACCAGTCGCAGTAACTCCGGGATATTGCTAAGGCCGGATCGCTGGATTTCGTCCGGGCCGATCACGGTGATCGCGGCCGGCGCGTCGGCAATCTTCTGGGGCTGTTTGCTGACGCTGGTGACCTGAACGTTCATCAGGTCTTCCAGGCTGAGGGAGGTCAGATCTGAGTTGGCTGCGCTGGTGGATACGGGCTGTGTGGTTGGATTCGGTTGCGTTGCAGGCGCGGGTAGCGCGGCGGGACTCTGCGTGGCGGTCTGCGCGCGCGCCGTGGCGATCGCCAGCAAAATCAGGCTCCCCGCCGTTACACGTCGGCAAATCCATTGCGCAGTCATAACGCTTCCTCTTTTCAGCGAAGTACGCCGGCCCATTTCTTGCTTTGAGGGCATTTGCGACGCGTTGACCGGGCCGCTTATTCCGAACAGGTAAACCCGGCTGACTCTAACGGTTCGCCTATTGGGGTGATCGGGATGAAGGTGCGCGCTATTAAGACAGGGGCAGGAGATTTAAAACCAAGCCGCGTGGCGACGGCGGCGAGCTGGTGATGCTTGTGTGATCGCGGACTTTATTATCGGACGCTGGATTTGCCGGGCGAGGTCGATAACCAAGGCAAGCGGTTATTCCAATGTGCCGCGCGTGACGCCAAGCTGGCTGAGAACGCGCAGTTCACGCCAGGCGGATTTGGGTTGCTGGCGGCCGGCGAGGACGGCGGCGTAGCGGTCGAGCAGCGGCGCGATTTCGGCAGGCTCCTCACGCAACAATTCGACGCGGAAATGGCGCAGCCCCAGGTCCAACATGCGCGGGACGTATTCGGCGGCGGATTGGGCGGCGCCATTGTAGACCGTATTGCGGCAGCCGGAGTCGGCGATCAGCGGATGCGCGGCGGAGGCGCGATCGCGCAGGTCAACGCGGTGGCTTTCGCAGGGGCGGCCGCAGTCGCGGTAGTCCTTGCCGTTCGAGAGCGTGTTGGCGAAGACGCAATGCTCCATATGGAACATCGGCATGTGCTGGTGAATGACCGCCTCGAACCAGGCCGGCGCGAAGCGGCTGAATAACTGGGCCATCTGCTTCCAGTTCAGGTCGTAGCTCGGCGTCATGCGGCGAATGCCGTTGCGCGCGAAAATCGCGGCGGTTAACTCGTTGGCGATGTTGAGCGAGTAATCGGCTATCAGGGGAATCGCCGGGAATTCCTGGGCGAAGTAGCTCAACGCCGCGAGATTGCGGATGAGGATGGCGTCGGGCTGCGGGGTGGCGGCCGCGCGGAGGAGGCCGAGTTCTGGGGGCTTGATGACGCGCACGGTGGCGATGGCGATGGGAGCGCCGGCGGCGCGAGCGCGCTTTACGGCCTCGGGATAATTGCGCACATCCTCGAATTCGCAATAGATCATGCGGCGCTCGACTCCTTGCGCGGCGGTCCAGGCGAGGACGGCGTCGAGTTGAGTCAGCGAGCGGACGAGGATGTGCAGTTGCGGAAGGGCCGGCGCTTCAGGCGGCGCGAGCGAAACGGCGTCGGCGCGCATGTGATCGAGCGCGTTGGGGTCGGCGATGGAAAGATGAATCTCGCGCTGGTGGATCAGATCGGCACACGCTCGGCGGCGCAGATCATTCAGGACGCTCTTGGGAATCATCACGCTGGGGAATTCGGCGGTGGCGTTGCCGTTGACGCGGATGTCGGCGAGCTCAAACGGCGTGTCGCCTAAGCGCGCGAACTGCTGGCGGAAAATTTCGCGCGTGATGGGGAATTTCTCGGCTTTTTCCAGGGCACGGTCCCAGGCGACAGTCGCGCGGTGGCCCTGATCGTCGCTGAGCGTGACTTGGAGCGGTTGACCGATGGCGACGGTCGCATCGGCGCTCACGCTCACGCGGCGGGCGATGCGATCGCGGTTGAAGGATTGCTCAAGGCGGCGGAGCGTTTGCGGGTCGTTGGTTTTCCAGACGATGCTGCCCTGCTCGATGGCGGCGAAGCTGATGTCGCCGTGGTGGAAGAGACATTCGACATCGGTGAGGCTATTGGGGCGCCGGCGGCCTGGGCGGACTTCCAGGATTCTACCCCCCTGCTCATCCTGTTCGGGGCGGCCGGAGTCAAAGACCACGCCGTCGCCGGGCTTGAGTTGACCGCCGCGTTCCAGTTGCACGACAACCCCGCGCTCGGACGCCGCGAGAACCGATCCTACGCGAACGCCGCGGCTCTTGGAAAAACGAGCGTGAACGAGAGTCTGGTGATCGACGCCGTCGAGGAAGCCGTGCGTGAAGCCGCGCGAAAAGCTCTGGGCCAGATCGAGTTCCTGCTGGCGCGTGGGGTGAAATTGAACTTGCTTGGCCACCGCGTCGACGGCGGCGCGATAGGTTTGCGTCGCGGCGGCAACATAATGGGCGCTCTTGAGCCGGCCTTCGATTTTGAGACAGGCCACGCCGATGGACGCGAGATCGCCGACGAGGTCGTAAGCGGCGAGGTCCTGGGGGCTGAGGAGGAAGGAGCGGTCGCCTAAATCGCGGTGCTGGCCGTCAACGATGAGGTCATACGGCAGGCGACAGGCCTGCGCGCATTGGCCGCGGTTGGCGCTGCGGCCGCCGAGGGATTCGCTGGTGAGGCATTGGCCGCTATACGAAACGCACAGGGCGCCGTGGACGAAGACCTCGACGGGAATGAGCGACTGCGCGGCGATGCGCGCGATGTCCTGCGTGGAAAGTTCGCGGGCGAGGACGACGCGCTGGATGCCGAGGCGGCGGACGAATTCCACGCCCAGCGGCTCGGTGAGGGTCATCTGCGTTGAGCCGTGCAATTCCAGCGCGGGGCAGAGGCGCGCCGCCAGTTCGGCCAGGCCCAGGTCCTGAATAATCACCGCATCAGCGCCGGCCTGGGCGATTTCTGTCAGGAAGCGAACGATGTCGGGGAGTTCGTCGGAGAAGATCAATGTGTTCAGCGCGACATAGCCGCGGGCGTTGCGCTGGTGAAGGAACTGCATGACCTGCGGCAGTTCCTCCAGCGTGAAATTCGTGGCCCGGTGGCGGGCATTGAAGGCGGAGAGACCGAAGTAAACAGCGTCGGCCCCGTTGGCGACCGCGGCGCGCATGGCTTCCCAATCGCCGGCGGGGGCGAGCAATTCGGGGGGACGGACGAGTTTGGCCGGCGGACTTTGCGTCATTTTTGTTTGCAATGGCTTTGGATGGTAGGCCGGATGCTGGGGTCGTATCATGGTCTTTTGGGTCTAAACGGCAAGGAGCGGGGCGATTGTCTTTCGGAATTCTCGGGCTTAGAGCAAGAGTGAATCGCCGGGAAAAGCTGGTGCACACATGAAATTACGGGAAGCGCTGCTGGCTTTGGCGTCGTTTGCGGAGAGTGGCTGTTTCATGGTCTTAATGTCCCAGTGGCCGCACAACAGCAATGGCGCCGATCCGCGCAAGGCAGAGATATTTCCCATAAGCGTGTTTGTGTCGAGGTGCAATTTGATCATTGCCTGCGTCGGACTTCTACTGATTAGTTTCTCGCCGCACGCCAGGCGCTCGCTTCTTGTCTGGACGTCCATTGGGGCGGCGGCGATTGGCGCAACCGGCGCATTTGCGACTGTCTATATGTAGCAAATCGAGATCGCGCAGGAGTCGCACGTTCACACAGCCGCAAACAAGCCGAAGAACGG
>JBEKYH010000425.1:0-4396 GCA_049511115.1 Tepidisphaeraceae bacterium
CGAAATGGCTATCCGCCGACCGTCACGCTGACGGCGGCTGGCGTGGCGAGTTTGCTTTTGTGCGACGATTATCTGCGTGGGCGAGGAGGCCTCGAATGCACGGATAATCTGGCCGACGGCGACGTCGAGCGCGGCTTGGCCTGGATCGGCGACAACTTCGATTCCATTTTCGATCAGCCCAACCGGTTGTGCTACGCCCTCTACGGCATCGAGCGGATCGGCGCGGCCAGCGGGCGAAAGACCTTCGCCGGTCGCGACTGGTACGCAACAGGCGCGGCGACGCTTCTCGACCGGCAGGAGAACAGCGGGGCGTGGAACGAGGGGAATGACCGCGTCGCGGACACGGCGCTGGCGCTGTTGTTCCTGGTGCGCGGGCGCGCGCCGGTCATTATGAACAAGCTGGATTATTCGGCGGGCGCTGATGCCGCGACCGATCAGAGCAATCGCCGGCCGCGCGATCTGGCCCATCTGTCGCGCTGGATCAGCCGGACGATCGAGGACAACCGGCCGCTGAACTGGCAGGTAGTCGATTACCAGGATGCCGACCAAACGTGGCATGACGCGCCGATCCTCTATGTCTGCGGGCGCAACGCGGTGCAGTTCTCTGACGCTCAGGCCGGCCAGATCAAACGATTCATCGAGGAAGGAGGCTTAGTCCTGTTCAACGCCGATTGCGGCTTGGGAGCGCCCTTTGTCGCATCCGTCCGGAAACTCGGCCGCCAGCTATTCGGCGCGGACTTTCGCACCCTTCCGGCGGATCATCCGATCTTTACCGCCGAGGAATTCCATCGCAACCTCTGGAAAAACCCTCCGCAATTGCTTGGCCTGAGCAACGGCGCGCGAGAATTGATGCTCCTTGTCCCCAACGCCGATTTGAGCGCGGCATGGCAGACCAATACGCCCCTGGTCCGGCCCGAGGCGTTTCAACTCGCAACCAATATTTTTCTCTACGCCGTGGACAAGCAGCACCTGCGCAGCAAGGGCGATTCCTATCTCGTCCAACCCGATACAGAAATAAAGGCGACGCGAACCATAAAAGTCGCCAGGCTGAATTACGGCCCCGGATTCGACCCCGAGCCAGGCGGTTGGCGGCGGTTGGCGGCGGTCATGCACAATCAGGATGGGACCGATTTGAACGCCGCCCCCCTCACCCTCGGCGATGGCTCACTCCTGTCCGGCGGCTATGCGATTGCCCACCTGACCGGCACGGCGGCGTTCACTCTTTCGCCTGTACAGCGCGCGGAACTTCACCAATATGTAACCTCCGGCGGCACCCTCGTCATCGACGCCGCCGGCGGATCGCGGCCGTTCGCAGCGTCGGCGCGCAACGAACTGAACCAGATCTTCCCCGATGCCGCGGCCCAGCTCGATACGCCCCTGCCGATTGAGCATCCCTTCTATATGGCCGTTCGCGATCGAATTGTCGGGCGCGATATTGCGTACCGCCTCTTTTCCCGCACGGTCCTGAGCGATCTCCGCCAGCCGCGCCTGCGGGCCATCTCCATCGGCGCCCGCGCGGCGGTTTATTTCAGCGCGGAGGATCTCTCCGTCGGCCTGGTGGGTCAGGAGGTCGATGGGATCGTCGGATATACGCCGGCGCTTGCGACGCGGCTCATGGAAAAGATCATCGATTCAAGCGTCAATCAATAATGCAGGTGCGCCCAATCCAGGGTGGTCGTCACCGTGATGCCGCGCGCCGGATCGGCGGGCAGCGATGCCAGCGGCGCCTGGCCGGGATGCAGGTTGACATCCACCACGTGACGTCCGGTGCGGATGCTGAGCGTCCCGGAGTCGCCGCGATGGAGAATCCAATCGGGCGACCATTCGGCGCGATCCTGATCGGCTACCACCGCCGTTTCCAACCGGGCTTCCGCGCCGCCGGCCGGACGAACCGTTAACGCCACTGACAGCTCGCGCCGGCCACCCGGGCCGGCCTGATACACGCGATCTCCCGCATGCAGCGCCTCGACGGTGATATGCTCCAGCCGGTAGCCCACATCGTGGAAATCCTCCTCGTGGTCGCGATCCCAGTTGCGCTGCTCATCCTCGGGGACCGGCCCGCCCCGGTCCGCTTCGCGCGGCTGAATGAGGGTCTTGAGGTAATCAATCCGATCCGGCGAAGCGCCGTCGCGGATCAGCTCCCCAACCACAGCGCCCATGCGCCTTGAGTGGGCGACCGCATGTTGATCCGCCCAGGGAGTCACATCCGACTGGTAGCGCACGTTCTCGTCGGCCACATCGAGCCGGCGGGCCAGGAAGATGTCGCCGAGGTGGCCGGTCCGGGCCACCAACTCCTCGTCATGGAACCGGGCATCGTCCAGGTGATCCCGCCACGGATCGACCAGCGGCAACGCCTCGCGCCGGGTCAGGCCGACAATCGCGAAATTCTCATCCCCTCCCGAGGGCAGATCCTCGCGGCCGGGGGAGATGTTGATGATCGAGCGGATGTTCTCGCGCGCGTGATAATCGCAGAAGATCGGCGCGTAAACCGCATGATCCCGGTCGCCCCGGATATCGATGTAGGCATTCGGCGTGGACAGATTGACGACAATGTCGATGTGCTGCCGCGTGAGGCCGGCGGCGCGCAGGGCGATATCGCCGCCGAAACCGTGGCCCACGATGTCAACGTGATCAAAATCATGTCCGCGGCGGTCGATTTCGTCGGCCAGTGCCCGCCCCGCTCCGTCGTAAACGCGAAATTCTTCCGCGCCGTTCCAGAGGAAGGGATAGATTTCCGTATCCGGCCCGGCGGCTCGGCGCAATTCCGACGCAAAAGTCGCCTCCCCGGGGATAACGGTCGCCCATTCCTGGCGAGCGCCGGGATTTCCCGGGACGATCACCACCAGCGTCCGACCCCCCGCCGCCGGCGCGGGCCCAGGGCCTCCGCCGATGTCGTGAACCGTTACATCATCCTGCCCCCAGGACCGGGCGATGCCTCCGATGCCCCCAACGCCAAGGACCCAAGCCGCCGCCAAAAGACCGGCCGTCATGGCCCGGCCATACAACCCGAATGTCATAAAACTGCTCCTTATTCAATCCAGTGCGCATCATATTCCAAGCCATGCGCAGCCGCTATCGGGAAAGACACAACAGGAGGAAGGAGGGTTGGCAGTTTTTCTGCGGTAAGCGGGCGACCCTTACTGCCCATTCCCCTTCTTTTCCGCCGGCGGGATTCCGCCCATCTTCTGCACCCTCCCCAGGGCCGCATTTAAATCCACGCCCGAAAGGGCCTTAACCACCTCTGGAAGCTGCGCCATCACGTTGGCCACATCCTTGGTCACCTTGCTCGCGCCGGCCCCGTCGCCGGAATTGATGACGACGATCTTCTCCGTCTTGGCCAGCGGCTCGGCAATTGCCCGGGCGATCTCGGCGGCATGTTCCAGGAAGAGCTGCACAACGGCCGCCTCGGTGTATTCGCGCCAGGCATCGGCTTTTTTCTGCATGGCCTGCGCGGTGGACGTTCCCTGGGCCAGGATGACTTCCGCCTCGGCCAGGCCGCGCGACTTGTTGGCGTCGGCTTCGCCCATGCCCAGTTGGCGCTTGGCCTCGGCCTCGCCGGACGCTTCGGTCTGCAGCTTGAATTTCTGCGCCTCGGCCAGCGTCTGCACGCGATAGCGCTCGGCGTCCGCGGGACGGCTGACCGTGGCTTCCAATTCCTTTTGCCGGCGCAGGATTTCCTTTTCCTGAACTTCGATCTGCTTTTGCTTTTCGACCACCGTGACCTGGATTTCCTCGCTCTTCACCAACTGGTTGGTCTTGTTTTTCTGCAGGTCATACGCCAGGTCGGCTTCGGCCTTTTTGAGATTAACCGAGGCCGTGTAATCGGCGACTTTCATCTGCAGATCGCGATTGGCCTCGGCCACCTTGGCATCGGCCGCCAGCTTGGCCTCCTGCCCGGCCTGATTGGCCTGGGCGCTTTTGATGGTCGCGTCGCGGTCGGCCTCGGCCTGGGCGATGATGGCGTCGCGCTTCACCTGCGCCGTGCGCGGCTTGCCCAGCGCGTCCAGATATCCCTGATTATCCCGGATATCCCGCAGGGTGAAGGAGATAATCGCCAGTCCCATATTGGCCAAGTCAGCCGCGGCGACTTCCTGCACTTTCTGGGCAAACGCGTCGCGGTTCTTGTAGATTTCCTCGACGGTCATGGTGCCGAGAATGGCGCGCAGGTGCCCCTCCAGTGTCTGCGTGGCGATGTTCATGATCTGGTCCAGCTTCATGGAGAGGAACTGCTCCGAAGCCGTGCAGATCGAGACGTCATCCCCTTTCACTTTGATCTGGGCCACGCCGTCCACGATCAGGGGCACGCCAGTGATGGTGTAGACCTCCGGCGTCTTCACGTCGATGGTCATGATCTCCAGCGACAGAATGTCGTACTTTTCAACGACCGGCCAGATGA
>JBEKYH010000426.1:0-4356 GCA_049511115.1 Tepidisphaeraceae bacterium
ACTGTCGGTACTTCGTCACGCACGATGCTTACCCTTCCCAGCGTTCCCACTGGCATCAAGGTCATGCCCATTGCGCGAATCAGCGGTAACACGACAGGCAATTATATATTTACATCCGGTGATGAGACGGATGTTGCCCCCGGTACTAGCGGAACGGTATTTTCTGCCGCTCCGGCCTTTGATGTTTGTAATCCCGGCGTAGCGTCGGGTTTTGTCGGTGGCACGAACGGCTCCGTTTTAACCACCAACACTTCCGGCCAGCTAGGAGGAAGGGGCAGCAACAGCAGCATGGCTGGCAACTGGGTCACGCGCGGCTATAAGGACTTCAGGAGGTCATAAACAGTGAACTGGCCGGGGAGCTCTCTGCGTCCCATCCTGCCAGACAGAAATTCGCGCTGTGGCACTCCACGCGACGGGCAAGAGAGCAAACGCCTCATTGGCTACGCTGGCACGATTGTCTTGATGTGGTTGTGAGCCGTTGTGATGCAGCACAGCATTTCGGCGACTTCCTCACACCACATTTCGGTTATCGTCGGGAATCCAAGGTCGGCCGCATGATACAACATGCCGCCATCATCTTTGATTTCGCCGAATACCAGTCGCTTGACACACAGCGCCGATTTGCAGAAGCGCCCACACTTTATTGCGAAGTCTCTGAATCGCCGATCGTTCTTCAGCAATTATAGAATCGGTCTGCTGTCATCGAGTGACCAGTAATCTATCTCGTAGAAATCTTTATCTAGTCGCAGTACCGCATCGCCTGCCGCGTGCCGGCTCCTGCGTTCCCACTTCCCCGCACGCCGTCCCGGCAGACAGAAGCCATTACAGAAACGCCGGGCATGTTCCGCGCGCATTAGGCAGAAATCCCCGCTCAGACTGTGGAGTCCCAGTTTAGCGACCGGTGCTCGCCGTCAAGGTCCCTCCCCAAAGGGTCCCCTCCCTCCGGGAAGTTCCACCTTGACTGCTGCGCCCGGTCGCTGCCGTGCCCTTCCTCCACCAAGGCTGAGGCGGGGGTGTGGTTGGTCCACAACCCTTGAGACCTTCGGCCCTCGTTTTCAGGAAGGAGTACGTGTCATGTCATCGTTCGATCTCTATCAAACCGTCACCGACCAGATTGTGGCCATGCTAGAGGCGAGTGTTGTCCCATGGCGGTCCCCGATCCTTGGCGGGAGTTCCGCCGGGCATCCGAAGAATCTCAACACCGGAAAACCATATCGAGGTGTCAATGTGTTTCTGCTGGCGTTCACGGCTTTCGCGAAGGGTTACGGGTCATCCTACTGGCTCACTTTCAACCAGGCGAAGGACCGGGGCGGCAGTGTGAAGAAGGGCGAGAAATCTTCGATGGTCGTTTTCTACAAGCAGTACGAGACGACCGACAAAGCGACCGGCGAGCCTACAACCGTGCCCGTGCTGCGATATTACAACGTATTCAACGCCGAGCAGGTTGACAGCATCGAAATTCCCGACGCGGTGAAGTTTGAGCCGCTCGACTTTAAGCCGATTGAATCGGCTGAGCGGATTGCCGGCAACTTCGCCGGCGGCCCGGCGGTTCAGCATGACGGCGGACAGCAGGCGTTCTATCGGCCGGCATCCGATACAGTGCACCTACCGGAGCGGACGCGGTTTGCATCGGTCGAAGAATATTACTCGACGCTGTTTCACGAGCTTTCCCACTCCACCGGTCACAGCTCGCGGCTTGACCGGAAACTCGATACCAACCCCAGGCCCTTCGGTTCGCCCGACTATGGCAAGGAGGAGCTTGTCGCCGAGATGTCCGCAGCGTTTCTGTGTTCCCATGCCGGCATTCAGCCGACCGTGATTGGGAATCAGGCCGCCTATCTGGCCGGATGGCTCCGGCAACTGAAATCCGACAAGAAGCTGGTCGTCTCCGCCGCAGGTCAGGCCCAAAGGTCTGCCGACTGGATTCGTGGCGAGCGGGGCGAGCGGGAGTAATCCGCTGCATTTGAGCGACGGAAGGACTCGCCATCATCGCCAGAGTTGTGCCATTCTGAGACGTTGGAAGAAATGATCACTTTTCCGCATCGCGTTAACCTTTTTTCAACTATTACGTGTCATGATTGGTATTCCACTCGCCTTTTACGAGTGGATTTCATCAACCGCAATTCAGGGAGGACCTATGACACGCAAGAAAAAAGACATCACTGACACGACCGACGACGAAGCCGAAACGGCGACGGCCGTTGCTTTACCGGAGGCGCCGACCGAGGAGGAGGGGCTTATACGCCCCGAAGCCCGCCAGTGGGCGAACCCATACAAAGCCATTTTCGTGAGCAAGGAGAAGGGTTTTGAAATGGGCGAAAACCGCCGATTCGGGCAACGCGTTTTTATGTTCAAGGAAAAGCCCGGCGACGAAATTCTAGACGCCCTCAAGGAAAGCGGCTTTACCTATCGCGCCGCTGAAAAAGCCTGGACGATTCAGGCTAACGCTCAAACCCGCAAGCTCTCCGATGAACTGGCCCGCCAGTTCGCCGGCCACTCCGCAGGCATGAGCCGCTAATGAAGCGGACCGGGCGGAGCGGGGGGCGGCACAACCTTCCCGGACAACTCCAACTTGAATGGAGCAAGGCCACAAGCGGGGGGCTGGCGACTGCGGCCCCGCCCCGCCCGGAGGCACGTTCCACAACAACGGTCAGCACCGATGCGGCGACATCGCCGCCATTAGTGCAACATCTGCCGTGGGATTTTGAAACGACTTTTCCAGAAGCAACGCCCGAAGCCATTGAAGCGGGCCTGATTGAAGATGATGAAATCGACACCGTTCGGTGGATTCATCTCGAACACGCCCGCGAGGCTCTGGCGGTGCTGCATGACCTCGACGCTGTGCTCGATGCCCGGCGCCGAGGCGTGGACCCCGCGACGGGAAAGCAGCCCCGAACGCCCTCCACCAGAGAACGGCTGCGAAAGTTTTTCGAGACGGAACCCGGCCGCCTTGAGCATTGGTATCGGACGCTTATGGACACCTACGCGGAGGCGTTCGGAGACGAAGCGGCCGATGCCTTCAACAAAGCCCTCCGGGCCCGCCACGCCGGCATTCCCGTGACCGACGAAGAGCCGGTTTCCGACCCATCCCCGCCGCCCGAAACGCCGGTCGAATCCCACGCGAGCAAAATTAAACGTCGCGAAGGCCGTCGCGTTGTCGCCCGGCTGCCGGTCCCAACACCGCTATCCTCTGCCATCGCCGCCGGCCAATTCGGCTATCAGGAGAACGGCAAGCCGGTACGACCCGGCGCTCACGAGGTCCGCGAGATAACCCGGCGCCATGCCGAGAAGCTCATCGACTTGCTCAATTCGATTGCCCACGCGGCTGGCTCCTGTGTCCCCGGCGAGGCGAACCGCCTTCAAGGTTTGTTCGACTCAGCCCTCGCCGGCTACGCTGAAGACTTCGGCCAGCAGGCGGCCGACCAGCTTGAGGCATACGTCCGCCGCGAAGCCAGCCTTGATGCCGGCGAACGCCGCGAACGCTGACCAGCGGACGCCGGCCATCCGGGCCGCGCGAACGCGCAATCGCCCGCCGCCTGCCCCCGTCGCTTCACCCACGCCATTCGCAGATGCAAACATGCCGACAATGCAATATGTGTGTCAGACATCTCCCCTAAGCGGAGCTTAGGATGTCTTTTCCCGGGGAAAATCGCCCCAGCCGCTAAAGCCGGGGCGATTGCGCGCTGCCGAGGCTACCGGCGAGAACGGCACGTTCTCACCAGTTTGGCGAGCGCCATTATGAAGCGGGCGAGAGCGTTCAGCAGTAATGCAAGATTGATAATCGACATGGTTTTCTCCTCGTGTCCTGTCACGCCCCAATGGCCTGACTTGAACGACGCTCAAGCCGGAGACAGAGCACAAAGAGAAAGGTCGCAACGGGGCGTCGCGTCAGCGGGGCGAAGCTGCACAACCGAAGGGCGGAAGCGAGCAGCCTTTCGCTTTGGGCGGAACCGGCTAAGTCAGTCGTCAAGGGCCAGCCGATTGGGGGTGCGAGGAGGAATCTGGAATGATTTCAATTTGCAGTTAATGCTCGAATCGAGACCGCCAAAAGGGCGTTGCCAACACACGACAACGGACAGCCGCATATCGTCGGAACTCGTCCTGCATGAGGAATCGGCATAAGAGGTCCGTTCTTACACACATTCTTACACATACACAGATTGCACGCCAAATTATTAATGTTTCTCAAGTATTTACAGTATATGCAACCAAGACCTAAACCGGATAACTCTATCGGAACCTCTGAAAAACCCTTGACACGTCCAGTATACTGATGGAATCGAAAAATCGACACGGAGGTTCGCATGCGTGAACGTGAGCAATCCCAACTCTCCTTCGCCGACGTCGTCGTCGGCA
>JBEKYH010000427.1:0-4352 GCA_049511115.1 Tepidisphaeraceae bacterium
ATATCCTTTACAAAACCCGCATGTGTCAATGGGCGAGCTGGCGGGGCCGGCAAAGTTGCTTGCAGCCTCTCCTGCATAATCTCGGGGCGTCTAATGAATTCAAAATAAGAAGCTATCCAGCCGGATTCTTTGTTAGATAACTGCACTCCCGGCGTCTCCAGTATCCTGGCATGTCCATAACGCAATCGCGCCATGGAAAACTCTCTCTGCCGTTCTTCGTCCAAACAATCGATAAATTGGAGGTAGGTCCAGGCTCCCGCGTATTCAAACTTGCGAACAAACGCGAAGTCCTCAGCGTTATCCCTTTCGACTTCCGTAAGCGACCAACGATAAAATGGAAATAGGTATTCTTTAGCGACCATGTTCTCTACACCAATAACGCGGCGACTCCTAGTCCGACCAGAGAATCTAGAAGCAATGGACCAAGAAACCCTGCGGCAATCCCCACAGCCAATGTGCCGCCGACCCAGAGCACTACTTTCTCGCCCCAGTCATCGTCGTTCTGCTGTATCGAATAAGTAATTACCCCGCCTTCCGGCGGATTTACCTCCGCAATATCTCCGTCCGCCAACATAAGTTCGCTCGGGGGCGTATAGGCCCAAGGGACAGCCACCGTTTTTGATCACGCAAGAACCGACTTTCCGCCAACTGACGTTTGGGTTTTACCTTCTCCCGACCCACGGCCCGGCGGGTTTTTCATTTTTTCCCCAGGCTCAGGGCAAAATTCTCACCGCCCACGCGGGCGGTGATGCTGAGTTCGCCGCCCAGCGCCTCAATGATCCTGACCAGAGTGGAAATCTGCATGTCGTCCTGGGACTCCAGCTTCGACAATGCCGGTTGGCGAATCCCCATCGTGTCGGCCAGTTCCGTCTGGGTCTTGCCGGAGGCCCGGCGCAACGCGGCCAGCGCCATGGTTTTTAGTTCCTCGTTGGCCGCCCGCTCGTTGCGAGCGCGACGCTCCGGGGACATCTTTTGGCGCAGTTCCGAAAAATCTCTGTGTCCAGCCATTAGAGCAGCCCTTCCTTTCTCAATTCCGCGAGGTAGACGCGAATAACCTATATCGTATATTCGTCAAGGAGAATAATTTGCTATGTGGCAAAACGGGTGTAGCGCTCGATTGTGGCTAATTGCAAAGCGCCCCCACCCCGACCTTCCCCCGGAAATACCGGGGGAGGGGGTAAGAGCGCAGTGTTGCCACAAAGAGGAGTTACACCCCGGCAAAACTCTCCGCGTTCCTCCCGGTCGCTACTGCGACCGGGCGGTGAGCTTCACTATTGTCTCCGATTAATCCACGTCACCAGTGCCTTCTCATACGGCTCATTGACATACATCGCCGTGTATTCAACGCCGGCTTCGCTGCAGGCGCGGCGCATGGAGGCGATGAATTGCTCGACTTTGGTGCGATAGGCGTCGCGCATTTCGCGCGGGTCGATTTGGACTTTGACGCCGGTCTCCAGGTCCTGCAGGGCGATCTGGCGGTCGTAGGGCAGGTCGATTTCGGCCGGGTCGAGCAGGTGCAGGACGATGGCCTGATGGCGGCGATAGCGGAGATGCCGCAGGGCGCGGGCGAATTCGGCGGCGTCACGCACCCAGAGATCGCTCAGCACAATCACCAGGCTCCGCCGCGGCAGGCGCTCGGCGAGGGCGTGCAGTTGGGCGGATAGATCGGTCAGGCGGCCGGGCTGGAGGTTTTCCAGTTCGCGGAAGAGGCGGTCGAGATGCGTCGGCGACGATCCGGGCGGAAGCTCAATGCGCACGGCGTCATCCACCGCCGTCAGGCCGGCGAGGTCCTGTTGGCTGGCTAAAAGGTAAGCCAGGCAGGCGGCGAGATGGCGGGCGTAATCGAGTTTGTTGGCGAAAGTCATGGACGCGCTGTTGTCGAGCACGAGGTTGGCGCGGAGGTTGGTCTCCTGGGCGTAGAGTTTGATGTAATAGCGGTCGGTGCGGGCGTAGGCCCGCCAATCGAGATGGCGAAGCTCGTCGCCGGGGACGTAGTCGCGGTGTTCGGTGAATTCGACGGAGAAGCCGCGGTGGGAGCTTTTGTGCCGGCCGGTGATGCCGCCCTCGACGACCTGGCGGGCCGTCAGTTGCAGCTTGCTCATCCGTGCGGAATCGGCGGGGGAGAAGAACTGGTAGGAATGGATGGGCATTTGAGAAAATCCACGGCCATGCCGCCATAGACGCGCTGATCGTATCGCCCCAATGGCGGGAGGTCCAAGGTGACTTCGCTGGGGCGGCGGAAGATCACGGTTGCATCCGGCAGCAGATGGCCGGCGGCGAGTTGGGCGGCGAGCTTTTGCAGATCAGCGGAGCGCTCAGTCAGATAGCGGTAGGGGGGATCGAGGAAGAGGAGATTGGCCCCGGGCTGGCGGACTTTGTTGAGCGCAGAAAACATGTCGGCGGTGATGACTTGCGAGCGATCTTCGACGCGAACCGTCTTGATATTCCGCCGCAGAATTTCGGCGGCGCTGGAGTCGGATTCGAAGAAGACCACGCGGCTGGCCCCGCGGCTGAGGGATTCGAGGCCGAGGCTGCCGGTGCCGGCGAAGCAGTCGTAGACGATCGCATAGGGGACCAGATCGGCGAGGACGTCGAAGACGGATTGCTTAACGCGGTCGGTAATCGGCCGGGTCACCTCGCCTTTGGGCGGAAGAAGTTTTCGGCCGCGAAATTCACCGGCGATGATGCGCATGGGGAGGGAATGCAGGGGCGAAGACTAATGAGTTTATAGCAGTGTGACGCCTGTTTGTCTGGCGGCGCGGATCAGGTCTTCGTCGTTCGTCGCCAACTCGGCGCCAAGGCGAATCGCCAATTCGAGATAGGCGGCATCGTAGCTGGTCAATTTGTATTTTTGGGCGAGTTGGTAGGTCGTGGTGAAGGCGAGCTGATGGGTCAGGAGATCGTAGCGCGTCGGAAGCGACATGAGCGCCGCGGCCTTCTTTGCCGACTGACTTTCGGTGAGGCGGCCTCTTTTCACGGCGGTTCGCAGGACGTTGGTCACTTCCAGGGGCCAGTGCAGCGGCACAACCACCGCGTCCGATTCCGTTCGGTCGAGCAGCGCCTCGGTTCGCGGAGTGGCCTCGTCCTCGAAGCACCAGGCCATGGCGAGCGAACAATCGGCGACCCAACTCATGGCCGCCCCTCGTCTCTGAGGTCCTTCACCTTCAAGCCCCCCAGACGGGATCCGGCGCGCAGCTCGCGGAGGCGGGCGATCGCCTGGCGGGCGCTGGGCCGCTCCTGATTCACGGGCGTCAGCAAGGCCACCTTTTTGCCGTGGCGCGTCACCGCGATGACCTCGCCCGCCTCGACGCGATCGAGCAATTCGGACAGTTTGTTTTTGGCGTCGTAGATGCCGACGGTTTTTTGGGTCATCATCCTTCTTCCTTTCGGATAGGCTAGTCTAGCCTGGCTATAATCGAAACTCAAGGGAGTGCCAAATGCACGGTGACGTGGCGGGGGATTCGGAAGAGAGAATGAACGCTCTTCGAGTCTGAGCGATGAGGTCGCTCACCTCAGAGTCGATGACTGAGGCACAGAGGCGCAGAGAAAGAAAATGCGGAGAATTCGATTCGGATTTTATTTTGGATCGGACTTCAAGATTTGATTTTGGATTTTCTCGTCTTTCCTACCTCAGCGCCTCCGGGCCTCAGCGTTCATTTTTCTTTATGGCTGGGGCGCGGTTCGACTCGGCTCGCCAGAGGCCGGCGCGGCGAAGGAGCGCTGGATGTGGTCGGCCTGGTCGCTGTCGTGCGGGTAATCGCGCCAGAGCCAGCGCATCATGTCGGGGAGGATGGCGCCGCCTTGTTTTTGGCCGTGGAGGCCGATGCCCCAGGTGTAGTTGATGTCGTAGCCTTTTTTGGTGAGGGCGTCGGCGAGGCGGACGTTCTGGGTGTGCCAATCCTGGGCGGGGTCGGGGTTGCGGTTGTCGTTGACGCCGTCCTGGAAGAAAACGCGGATGGGTTTTTTGTCGGAGGCGGCGACGATTTCCGGATAGGTATTTCCCTCGCCGCCGCGGATGTGGGTGAAGCTGCCGACGATGCTGATGACTTTGCGGAAGGTGTTGGGGCGCTGCCAGGCGACGGTGAAGGCGGCGATAGCGCCGGAACTGGCGCCCATGATGGCGTGCATGTCGGGGTCGGGGGAAATGTTGTAGTCCTTTTCGACGGCGGGGAGAAGTTCGTCGCAGACCACCCTGGCGAATTTGTCGTCCAGATATTGATATTCCCAGGGGCGGAGCGTGGTGTTGTCGCCCCAATCGCGCGGGTTCGGCTCGGGGGTCTGCGCGGGCTTGCCGGGGTCGAGGAAAACGGTGATGGCCACGGGCATTTCGCGCCGCCAGGTGAGGTTGTCGA
>JBEKYH010000428.1:0-4341 GCA_049511115.1 Tepidisphaeraceae bacterium
GTGCTTCGCAAATGCTACGGCCGATGGGCCCAGGCTCTGGTGCGCGGGGCGTACCATGTCGCCAGCGCTCTTCTCGGCATGAAAACGAGCCGCGCTCAGCCCGCTGTCACCCCTCAACCCAAGCGGGGATGATCCGACCGATGACGCAATTGCAATCGACTGGCAGGCTGCGAATCCTCTTTGCCCTTCCGGGCCTGCACGCCGTGAATCGCGGGGCGGAAACGGCCTTCGAATCGCTTGCCGTTGAATTGGCGAAACTCCATCAGCGGGTCACCCTTATCGGCTCGGGCTGGCCCATTCCCGGCCGTCCGTATCAGTTCATTCACGCCGGCTGTATTTCACGAGATTGGTTCACGCATTTCCCACGGCTTCCGTTTTTGCGGTCGCATTATGCTTATGAGGAAATGACTTTTGCGACAAACTTGTGGCGGAAATTCCGGCCGGAGGATTTTGACGTCACCTTGACGTGCGGATTTCCTTATTGCAATGCGATCCTTCGCAATCGCCGCCAGTGCCCGTCGCCATCCGCATATTCTCCCTCTCCGTGTAATCAGGGAGAGGGCCGGGCGGAAGGTTCTTCGGATCGGGCGAGCGGGTTGCCCACATCAAAAACGCACCCTCACCCGCTCCCTGAGTACATGGAGAGGGGACAAGAGAGCAATCGGCGCGGTGCGGTGCATGTATTTGTCACGCAGAACGGCGATCACATGCTGTCATCCAGGAAGTTCGACTATCGCTCTTTTTCCTGCGACGGGTTGGTCTGCACCAACGCCCACATTTGTGAGCGCCATGTCCATCGGTGGCCGTCCGCGTTGATCCCCAACGGCGTTGACACCAGCGCCTTTTCCCCTGGTCCCGGCAATCGCGCCCAATTCGGCCTTCCCCCTTCCGGTCCGATCATTTTGATGGTCAGCGCCCTGATTCCCTCCAAGCGCATACCCGACGCGATCCGCGCCGTCGCAAAGATCAAAGATGCCGCACTCGTCATCGCCGGCGATGGCGAACTGCGCAAGCAAATTCAAACGATAGGAAATGAGCTTCTGTCCGGTCGGTTCTTCCTGCTCCAACTGGCCAGAGACCAGATGCCAGCTCTATACCGCTGCGCCGACGCGGTGCTTCATACGAGCCTCGACGAACCGTCGGCTCACGTCTACGTCGAATCGCTCGCCGCCGGCGTACCCATCGTGGCTCACGACTCGCCGGTCACGCGCTGGACCTTCAACCACACCGCCTTCCTGGTCGACGCCGAGGACGAAGTAGCGCTTGTCGCAGCGCTCGAACACGCCCTGCGCGCCAACTCGCCCGCCGAAATCGCCGAGCGCCGTGACATAGCCGAGCGCCGTTTTGCCTGGCCGATTATCGCCGGCAAGTACCTCGACTTTTTCCATCAGGTGATCGCCAAATGTTAGCGGATATCGGCGTCATCATCATCGGTCGCAATGAAGGCGAGCGCCTGCGCGCCAGTCTCGCGTCAGCCCTTGGCAAAACTGCCGCGACGGTTTATGTCGATTCCGGTTCAACCGACGGGAGCGCGCGTCTGGCCGCCGACATGGGAGCGATTGTTGTCGCGTTGGACGACAGTTCGCCTTTCACCGCGGCCCGCGCTCGTAACGCTGGCTTCGCCAAGCTCATTGAAATCCATCCCAATCTTTCCTTCGTGCAGTTTCTCGACGGCGACTGCGAACTCGCCCCCGATTGGCTCGATCGCGCCCTCGCCGCCATCCAAGCCGACGCCAAAATCGCCGCCGTCGCGGGCCGCCGCCGCGAGCGCAATCCCGGCCACTCCATTTACAATCGCCTCATGGACCTGGAATGGGACACCCCCATCGGCCCGGCCCGCAGCATCGGCGGCGATGCCCTTTTTTGCGCCGCCGCGTTCCAAGCCGTCGGCGGATTCAACGGCGCCCTCATCGCCGGCGAGGAACCTGAACTTTGCCTCCGTCTGCGCAAGGCTGGCTGGAAAATCCTTCGCCTCGACGCCGAAATGACCCGCCACGACGCCGATATCCTCCGTTTCTCGCAATGGTGGCGCCGGCAAATCCGCAGCGGCTGGGGGGCGATGGACGTGGACTCGCGCCTGCCGCGAAATGGCGAACATCTCTTCACCAAAATGCTGACCAGCTCCCGCATTTGGACGATCATCTGGTTATTGGCGTTACTGGTCATCAGCGCCGTGGTTGCGTCGCTCGCCGGGGGGTATGCGGGCCTGTTCGTCGCCGCCGCGGTCGCTGTTACCTGGCCCGCGCAGGCGCTTCGCATCGCCTGGCAGGCGCGTAGTCGAGGATTGGCCAGCTCGATCGCGATCTGGCACGGAGGGCTGACGATGATCGGCAAATGGGCCATGCTCTGGGGACAATTGCGCTGGCTCCTGGATCGCGCCGCCGGCCGGCAGCGAAGTCTCATCGAGTACAAGCGAAACGTCGAGGCGAAATAATCATCATGATGCGCGATCCCGACTTTGCCGCCGACCTGGCCCGCTATCCGCCGCATCCGTTCCGCAAGGAGCAGTCGATCTGGGCCATCAGCGCGTATCGATTCGGCCGCCGCACGCTTAAGCGCCGCCCCGGGCCGATGCGCTGGCTGTGCATGAAAATCTACCGCGTGCGCCATCGCGTCGCCGAGACGCTGTCGGGAGTGAGTCTTCCGCTGGAAGCGCAGATCGGCCCGGGGCTGCGCATCTACCACTTTGGGAATATCTTCGTTCACGGTGCGGCCGTGATCGGCGCTAATTGCACACTCCGGCAGGGCGTCACAATCGGCGACCGCGTTACCGGCGGACCCGCTCCCGTGCTGGAAGACGACGTGGAACTGGGCGCATATGCGCAAATCCTCGGCCCGGTTCGCATCGGCAGGGGAGCGAAAATCGGCGCGATGGCCGTTGTGCTGTGCGATGTGCCGCCGGGCGCGACGGCGGTGGGAATACCGGCGCGGGTTCTGGAAAAGAAAACCATTGGCGGAGAAAGCTCGCTATGAAGTCGCCCGGCGTAGCGCCCCTGAAATCCGCCGTCATCGGCGCGGGAAAAATCTCCGAGGAGCATTTGCGCTTTTTGCGCGAATCCGCCGGCCAGACGGAAATGTGCCGGCCGGTGGGGGTGTGTGATTTATCCCCCGCCATGGCTCGATTCGCCGGCTCGCGATTTCATTGTCCGGCGTTTACCGATCACGGGGAAATGCTCGCGCAAGCCAGGCCGGATGTCGTGCACATCCTCACGCCGCCGGAATCGCACGCGAAACTGATCGCCGATTGTCTCGCCGCCGGCGCGCATGTGATCTGCGAAAAGCCCCTGGCCGTAGATCATGCCGAATTCACACGCCTGTGGGAATTGTCGCAGCAATGCGGCCGCCGATTGATCGAAGACCACAACTGCCGCTTCAACGAGCCGGTGCTGGCGATCGAACGATGGGTGAAAGCAGGCCGCCTTGGCGAAGTGCGCGAAGTGGAAGTCCGTTTATCGCTTGCGATTGATTCCCCCAACGGGCGCTATGCCGATGAGAACCTGCCGCATTCCAGTCACGCCTTGCCGGGCGGCGTGATCCACGAGTTTCTACCGCACCTTTGCTATCTGGCGTTGCGCTTTTGCCCGGGGATGGAGCAGGTGTGTGCGCGCTGGCGAAAAATGGGAAGCCATCCCCTCTTTAAATATGACGATCTCGACGCAACCATCACAGGCCCGAAAACGACGGCGCGCCTGCGCTTTACCAGTCGCGCCAAACCCGATGGCTTTTCGCTCATCGTGCGCGGCACGCGCGGCTGGGCCGAAACGGATATTTATTTCCCGTTCCTTAGGCTCAATATTGTTCGCCCCGGCGGCCCGTTTGCGCCGCTGGTCAATCAATGGTCCAACGGGTGTGCATTGATCAGCAGCGCAGTG
Organism: Tepidisphaeraceae bacterium; assembly: GCA_049511115.1. Lineage (GTDB taxonomy): Bacteria > Planctomycetota > Phycisphaerae > Tepidisphaerales > Tepidisphaeraceae > JBEKYH01. Next base: position 3,873 of record JBEKYH010000428.1, read on the forward strand.
ACCGGCCTGAAAAATAAGATCATGAACAAGACGCCGCTTGAGGGAATGCAGACGTTTCTGCATCGAACCTACACGGCCCTGCGCACCGGCGCCGAGCCGCCGGTAAGTTTCGCCGACATGGACCAGACGGCGCGCCTCATCGACGAACTGGTGAAACAGGCATGAAACTGCTGGTTACAGGCGCGGGAGGTTTTCTGGGAAGGCACGTCGTCGCCGAGGCGCTCCGCCGCGGACACGTCGTGCGCGCCATGATTCGACCCGCATCGGTCGTGCCTCAGGGGCAACCGAACCTTGAGGTTGTAAAAGCCGACCTGCGTTCTTCGCGTGGGCTGGCTGAGATCGTGCGCGGCTGCGACGCCGTCCTTCATCTGGCGGCAGCTACCAGCGGCGATCTTTACGCGCAGCTTTCCGGCACCGTCGTGGCTACCGAGAATCTCCTTACCGCCATGGCGGCGGCGAACGTGAGGCA
>JBEKYH010000429.1:0-4326 GCA_049511115.1 Tepidisphaeraceae bacterium
AACCCCCCATGATCATCACCGAACACGCCTACGCCCGCGCCGGCCTGGTTGGCAACCCCTCCGACGGATATTTCGGCAAGACCATTTCCTTCATCATCCGCAATTTCAAGGCCACCGTGCGCCTCTGGGAAAGCCCCAATTTTGAAATCGTCCCAGGCCACGGCGATTTCACCAAATTCTCCAGCGTCGAGGAATTCGTCCGCGATACCCGCCTCCACGGTTACTACGGCGGCATCCGCCTCATCAAGGCCGCCGTGAAGCGGTTCTATGATTACTGCCGGTCGCAGCAGCTTGAGCTTCACAACCGCAATTTCACCATCGAATTTGAAACGGATATTCCCCGCCTCGTCGGCCTGTCCGGCAGCAGCGCCATCACCACCGCCACCATGCGGGCGCTGATGAAATACTATCGGGTCAGTATCCCCAAGCCCTTTCTGCCGACGCTCATCCTCTCGGTGGAAAAAGACGAGCTGGGCATCTCCGCCGGCCTGCAGGATCGCGTGATCCAGGTTTACGAGGGAATCGTCTACATGGATTTTGCGCGGTCCCTGCTTGAGACACGCGGCTACGGGCAATATGAGGAATTGCGCCCCGCGGAACTGCCGCCGCTTTATCTCGCCTACGATCCGCGCCGGGCCGAAGTGAGCGATGTGCCGCACCGGAATTTGCGCGCCCTGTTCAACAGCGGCGACAAAACGGTTGTCGATTCCATGCAGAAATACCGCGAGTTGACCGACCGCGGCAAGGCGGCGCTCATGGCCGGCGACTGGCCCGGCCTCCATCGCGTGACCGACGAAAATTTCGATCTCCGCCGCACCATCATGAACATCGCGCCGGAAAACCTGCGCATGGTCGAGGTGGCCCGGTCGGTCGGGGCCAGCGCCAAATTTGCCGGCAGCGGCGGCGCGATCACCGGCCTCTATGAAGGGGGCCGACAATATCAGGAACTGGTCGATGCCCTGGCCGCCATCGGCGCCACGACGCTGCGGCCGCTCATCTACGAGGCGTAATGTCCATCCACAAAGCGGTAATTCCCGTCGCCGGTTATGGAACGCGCATGTTGCCCGCCGCCAAGGCGATCCCCAAGGAAATGCTCCCCATCCTCGACCGCCCGGCGATTCAGTACATTGTCGAGGAAGCCGCCGCCGCGGGAATTGATGACGTTCTATTGGTCACCAGCCGCTCCAAGCGGGCCATCGAGGATCATTTCGACCGTGATCTGGACTTGGAGAGTCGTCTCACCGCGGCCGGCAAACTCAACCTCCTCAGTTCGCTAAAGGAACTGACCGCGAAAGTGAAGATTCACTCTACGAGGCAGGGCGAAATGCGCGGCCTGGGCCACGCCGTCGCACAGGCGAGGAAATTCTGCGGAAACGACCCTTTTTTGTGCATGTTGGGCGACGCCCTTTTCAGCGGCGGCCAACCCGCGCGGCAACTCGTCGAAGCCTACAGTGAATTTCAAACCCCCATCATCGGCCTGGAGGAAGTGCCGCTTGAAAAAGTCGGCCGCTACGGCATCGCCGCCGGCGCGTTGGTCCGCCCCGGCGTGATCCGCATCGAATCCCTCTTTGAAAAACCCAAACCCGGCGTCACCGCCAGCCGCCTGGCCATCGCCGCCCGATATGTGCTCACGCCCGCGATCTTCGAATGCCTCGACCTCACGACGCCCGGCGCCGGCGGTGAAATTCAATTAACCGACGCCCTGCAGCGCCTGCTTGCGCGCCAGCCGATTCACGGAATCATCCTCACCGCACACCGCCACGACATCGGTGATCCCGCCGACTGGCTGGCCACAAATCTCATCTTCGCCGCCGCCGATCCGCAGTTGAAGCGCCGGCTTCAGCCGGTAATTCAATCTCTGCTGAATGGATAACTCGGCCACGGACCGACGAAAACAAAACGAACCGCCAAGGCCGCCAAGAGCGCCAAGAGAATTTAGATTCAACTTTTTTATCTTGGCGTTCTTGGCGACCTTGGCGGTTGAATTTATTTCTTGACCGGGGACTTTCTCACGCTCGCCGCGCCAATTATAAAAAAAATGTGTTGACGCTTTCCAACGGCGCGGTATTCTTCCATCAGTTATCCCAAAGACGTTTCACTCGGACCGAAGGTGGTGGCTCCCCTCCGGTCCGAATTTTTTTGCGCACAAATCTTACGGCCGCTTGTGCTTGATGAATTCCAAAAGGCTCTTGTAGGTAAAACAATTGATGATGTCCCCCTTGCGCGCCCACGCCCGCCGCGCGACCTCCACGCCGAAAATCATCTGTGAGAATCCAGCCATGTCGTGCGCGTCGGTGTTGATGGAAATCTTCGCCCCCGCGGCAATCGCGGCCCGCGCGTGCACGTCGTTCAAATCCAATCGCGGATAACTGGCATTGATTTCCAGGGCGGTTCCGTTCGCGGCCGCCGCGCTGAAAATACGCTGAAAATCCAGGGGTAAACCCGCGCGGCGGTGGATCAGCCGCCCAGTCGGATGCCCGATGATATTAACGTAGCGATTGTCAATCGCCTTTAGCAACCGCTCCGTTGCCTTAGGCTCCTCCTGCCGCAGCGCCAGGTGCGGCGAACCAACGACGATATCCAGTTCCGCCAGCACCTCATCCTCAAAATCCATGCGCCCGTCGGCAAGGATATCCACCTCGCATCCGGCCAATAGCTTGATGCCTTTGATCTGCTCGCCGATGCGATGAATCTCCTTCACGTGTGCCAGCAACCGCTCGCGCGTCAGCCCGTTGGCAATCACCTGCGCCTTGGAGTGATCCGTGATGGCCAGGAATTCGTAGCCGAGTTTCTTCGCCGCCTCGGCCATCTCCAGGATGGAATCGTGCCCATCGGAGGCGGTCGTGTGAGAATGCAGATCTCCGCGAATATCTGACAGTTGTACCAGCACGGGCAACGTCCCCGCCGTCGCCGCCTCGATCTCTCCGCGATCTTCGCGCACAAGCGGGTCCGGCGTCGCCAGTCCCAGCGCCGTATAAATTTCCTCTTCCGTTCGGCTCGCCACGGCTTTCGCCGCCGGCGGCTCGCCGGTCTTTTTCTCGGCCTTGTCGTAATCGCTCAGCCGGTACAATCCCCACTCATTGAGCGTCATCCCCTTGCTCAGCGCCAGCGAGCGCAGTTTGACGTTATGGTCCTTGGAACCCGTGAAATACTGCAGCGCGGCCCCGAAATGCACCGGCGGAACCAGGCGCAAATCGACCTGCAACCCACTCTTCGTGAGTATCGACGCCTTGGTCTTCCCCTGCCCCAGCACGCGCTTCACCTGCGGCAATTGTGTAAACGCCTTGGAGACCGCCTCGGCATGCGCGGCCGCGACGGCACAGATCAGATCAACATCCCCGATCGTCTCGCGCCGCCGCCGCAAGCTGCCTGCGATTTCCGCGCGCTCGACGCCAGGAAGCGCGCGCACCTGCTCCAGCATCGCCGTCGCGATGGAGAGGGCCTCGACGATCCCCATGCGCTCTCCCGCCTGCGCGTGGAGGGCAATCCCCTGTTTGATCTGGTCGATCTTTTTTTCGCCGACGCCTTTGAGACCCGCCAGCCGCCCGGCGTCGATGGCCGCCGTCAGCTCCTCAATGCTCTTGATATCCCGTTCTTTCCAGAGCATGGCCACCGTCTTGGCTCCAAGGCCCGGAATGCTCAGCATCGTGATCAAACCCGGCGGCACGCCCGCCGAAATCTCCTCCAGCGCAGAGCTTTTGCCGGTTTGAACGTATTCCTCAATGATCTTGCGACTCGATGGCCCGATCCCTTCCATGTCCGCCAGCGTCCCATCGGCGGCCGCCTTGCGGATATCGGCGCTGGTGTCGCCGAGGAGACGGGAAACTTTTTGAAAGGCGATGGCCTTGAACACCGGCTCGCCCTTCAATTGCAACAGGGCGGCCAGGGTGTCGAAGAGATTGGAGAGTTCGTCGTTGAGGGACATAACAGTTTTCGACCAGCGACCTGGATAGCCGGCGCTTTCGCTTTAATCTGCGACGAAGTCCATAGCGGCCAAGAAAGACTCGCGGACATACTGAATTTCATCCCCGATCTTGTCCGGGGCGGTGACGGCTTCGAGAATCCACGGCACATCCGGAAGAAGATCGAGCAATCGGCGAAACGCGGTGACGGTGGTCAAGGTTAGAGGCACATGCTCGCTGTTCGTGTTCACTTCGCTAACGTGCAATTGCCGGATGCGGTCGCGAAATCGCCGCAGGATCTGGCGGCCTTCGGTCATCGTGTGGTCCACCTGCCAAGCATGGCCCAGGTCGAAGCAAAGCTGCGCTTCGGGAAAGGCATCGAATAATTTCGCGAGTTCATCGGCCGTGCGGCCGGCACGCTTGC
>JBEKYH010000430.1:0-4313 GCA_049511115.1 Tepidisphaeraceae bacterium
GCGGCTGGATGACCTGGGCCACCGGTGCTCCCGTGCGCATCGGCTTCGACGACGCGCGCGAGGGCGCCCCCTTGTTTTACACTCATGCCGTGCCGTCGGGAGGCTGGTGGCATCAACATGCCATTGGCCGCTATCTGCATCTGGCTTGCGCGCTGGGCTGTGATATGGGACCGGTCGAATTTCAATTCGCCTTCGACGACGCCGACCGCGCCGCAGTGGCCGACATGCTCGGCGGCGTGCAAAAATACGCCGTCGTTATTCCCGGCACCAACTGGGCGACCAAGCGCTGGCCCGCCGAAAAATTCGGTCAATTGGTTGCGCCGCTGAAACAACGGCTTGGACTCGACACGGTCATCTGCGGCGGCCCGGACGATTTGGCGGCGGCGAAGGAAATTGGCGGCGCCATCAACCTCGTCGGCCGAACCACACTGCGTCAGACCATCGCCCTGTTGGAGCGGGCCGATCTGGTAGTCGCCAACGACAGCGGCCCGATGCACATCGCCTCGGCCCTGGGCCGCCCGCTGGTGGCATTGTTCGGACCGACGAGTCCCGTCCTGACCGGTCCCTACGGGCGCCTTGAGACGGTGGTCCGCCTGGATTTGCCGTGCAGCCCCTGCTTCTCGCGCTCGTGCAGCCATCAAAGCTGTCTGCGCTGGCTGGAGATTGAACCGGTCTTGCGTCTGGCAGAGGAGCAAATGAGCCGGCGGCATGCGGCCGTCGCGCGTTTGAATTAAAGTGCGGGTCGATTGGGGAAAGTTGAATTCGGAGAGCATTCATGTCACATCATTTCTCGCTGGTCTGTGCACTTTCGGTTGTTCTGGGTGCTGCCGTTTTCAGTTTCGGCCAAACCACGCAGCCCAGCGCGCCGCGCATTAAACTGTGGGATACGACCCCGGGCATCGTGGAGGGCAAGGACACCGATACCGACCCGACCGAGCCGACCCTGGACATCTACCTGCCCCCAAGCGGCGCGACCGGCGCAGCGGTGATTGTTTTCCCCGGTGGCGGCTACACTCACCTCTCCACCATCCGCGAAGGCTCGGATGTCGCCAAGGTATTGGTGAGCCATAACATCGCCGCGTTTGTGGTTCGCTATCGCCACGCGCCGCGCTATACCTATCCGACCCCGATTCTCGACGGCCAGCGCGCCGTGCGGGCGGTTCGCGCCCACGCCGATGAATACAATATCGATCCCCGCCGCATTGGCGTGCTCGGCTTCTCCGCCGGCGGGCATCTGGCGGCGTCCCTGGCCACGACATTCGACGCAGGTGATCCCAATTCGGCTGATCCGATCGATAAAGTAAGTTGCCGCCCGGATTTCGCGGCTCTTCTCTATCCGGTAATCACCCTGAGCGACCCGACTTACGCCCATAAGGGGTCGCGCGATGCCCTGGCCCCAAATCAGCCCGACCTTTGGCCAAAGCTCTCGCCCGAGCAGCATGTCACCCGAAACACGCCGCCGATTTTCATCACCCACGCGACGACCGATCGCACCGTGCCCGTGCAGAATTCCATCATGTTCTATCAGGCCTGCGTAAAGGCCGGCGTGCCCGTGGAACTGCACATTTTCTCGCACGGCTCGCATGGCTTCGGGCTTGCCCCAACCGACCCCGCGCTGCGAGTCTGGCCTGATCTGATGGTCTCTTGGATGGCCGCGAACAAGTGGCTTGGCCCCGCGCCCAAATAAGGCGGGCTCGGGGAGGCTTTCAAACAAAGCTTAGTAGGCTATGACGTGCAGAGAATCCACCGTCACGCAATCGTCGCGGCGTGTGCCGTGCACGACAAAGCGCACTCCAATGTGCCAATCCTTGTCGGGGGCAAGCTGGTGGGGACCGGACCATTTCCTGGATCGGCCCGTACTATCATCGCTGGTTTCGACTATCGCTGACGTGCTGTCCATGCGCAGCTTGACCGTCAGGAAGGCATCCTGTCCGGGCATTATGACATCGCCGCGACCCGCCGACGTCCCATCCACAAGACGCATACCGGGGCGATCGTCGGACACCGTCCAGACAAAGTCATGCGCCGCACCGGGAGACATTGAGTCATCTCCCGCGGGACTATCAGTGATGAAAATCTCCGGCGAAACGCTCGAAGCGCCCAGATAATGCAAGGTGGCCAGCACCTCAAACGGCTGACCCTGCGGTAAGGGTTCATCGCGCAGAATTCCACCGGATTGATTGGCACGCCGCAGTCCGCCGGAAACCCGCAGCGCGCCGTCGTGATCCAATTTCACATGCAGCGAGCCGATCGAATGCCATCCATCGGGAAGCGTCTCCAACGCCGTGGAGGGCCCGTCCATCGCCGACCCATTATTCGTCGAAACCTGCACGCGCGCGTCGTTGTTGTACATCATCACTTCGACGACGATCGCCCCCACCGACGCAATCACCAGCGCCGCACTGGCCGCCAGAAATGCCAGGTTCCTCGCCCCCCAGCGCGACACACCCGGACGCGATGAAACCGGCGAGCGCTCAAAGCTTTGTCGTACGCCCCGGCTCTCGGCCCGTGCAGCGGCGGCGACGGATGCCAACACCGATTCCTTCAACCGCTGCGATGATTCCAGCGATCGGGCGTCCTTGGCTACTTCCAGCTTTTCACGGACGGCCAATAGAGAGGCATTGGCCTCCAATGCGTCAGCCGCGGCGAGGGCCTCCACCGCCTTGTCCCACGCGGGTGTTCCCGGGCCGCAGCGCACTGCGTCAGTCAGCAGCTCGAAGAGCTCCATACTGGGCAGGCCTTCAGATTCGAGATTGGAATCAAACTGAAACATAGCCCGGCTGCCGTCATACTGCCTGGGAGTAATTATTTCGGGAGCAGGCGACCCCCGGCCGCATCATCGCGACCGACCGCCTGCGGGAGAGTATAGCGGGTCAGTCGTCCTGATGCAGAACTTTTGCCAATTTTTTCAATCCATGAAACATCCGTGAGCGTAGGGTCACGGCCTTGGCGCCGGTGATCTCTTCCATTTCGGCGTAGCTGAGGTCCTGGAAAATTCCCAGAACGATGACTTCCCGCTGATCGGCAGGCAAATCATCCATCGCCGTGAGAACACGGGCAATTTCTTCTTTCTTTTCCGCGTCGGCTGTCGCTCCCGCGGCCACCCGACACGGGTCGCCGCTAATGTCAATACCATCCAAATTGAGTTCCGTTACGTTGCGAACTGGGTTACGTCGCCGACGACGCGCCTGATTGATCGCCAGGTTGCGGGTGATGGTAAAGAGCCAGGTGCTCAGGCGGTGCGGATAACGATACGTCGCGCGAAAACGGTAGGCTCGGAGAAATACTTCCTGCGCAATCGATTCAACATCCTCTATATTTCCCAACATGCGATAGAGATACGAGAGAACCGACGCGCTATATCGCTCGTAGAGTACAGCGAATGCCTGCTGATCCCCCTCCTGGGCGCCGCGCATCAGGTCCTGGTCGGAAACGTCTGGAACTGGTACGGCTTTCTTCGCCGCGGGGTGAGAACTCGGTCGGGGCGGCGCCGCTTGCTGGGCAACGGATGAGGTACGATGCGACGGCGGAGCAGTAAGAGGCGGCGATGCGGTGATAATTGGCGACTGAAGTTTAAATACGACAGGCTTGACCGAAATCCTGCCATTCCCCGAACGCTTGGGAGACGGGGAGACCCGTGCTTTTGCCGTCGTCTGCTCCATTGACATGATACCTCGCGCCGCTCGTTCGCCATCATACCGACTTCATTGAAGGAAGCGATAGCACAAAATCGGGAATTTTAAGGTATAATTCAAAATTGCCGCGGCGGTTGTGGCGACCGCGCTTTTGGGTGATGCCGCTGTTGAAAAACAATGGCCGCACCCAAGAGTGAGGAAAGTCCGAACTGCGGGCTTGAAAAAGCCCAGGGCACGGTGCTTGATAACGTCAAGGCGGAGCAAGCGAAGCCGAGCCGGGTCTCGATCCGGTTCGATTTCGCCCAAGCCGACGGAAAGTGCAACAGAAAGATACCGCCGGGATTCCTGGCGACAGGTTTCCCGGTAAGGGTGAAATGGTGCGGTAAGAGCGCACCGCGCCTGGGGTGACTCAGGCGGCATGGCAAACCCCACCGGCAGCAAGGCCAAATATGCGGAGAGTTCCGGCCCAGAACGCCAAAGACTCCGCGGGTAGGCCGCATGGCGAAACCAACAGGTTCCGCCTCAGGTGTGCGGCGACGCACATCGCAGAGAAATGGTCGCCTCCGGCTTGTAACCTCAAGGTAGCAAGCCGGATACAGAATTCGGCTTATACATCGCCGCGGCTGAGTTCACATGCCGGCGCGAGCCTTCATGCAAAGGTTCGCGCCGGCGCCATTT
>JBEKYH010000431.1:0-4297 GCA_049511115.1 Tepidisphaeraceae bacterium
TGCTGCTGTTGTGCATCGCCGCGACATTCCTTTGCGTGCGCAGCTATTGGACGAAGGATTTCTGCATTATCACGTTCAACCATGTGGAAGGCCCGTTGCTCGTTCTTTCCGACGGTGATTCAGCTCTAGCCCTAAATGGAGTGGAGAACGCCCGGAGTCGTTTTATCATCTTGGACAGCGGCGGAATTCGGATCGGCTATAGGGACACCCAAGACAGAGAGGTGTCGGCGTACGGCCCGCATTTACATTTGAACGATGCATCATACCGAACTCGGTACGAGTACGATTCCCGCGCAGCGACTGGATATCCGTTAGCGTGGGATGACCTGCAGAATGCAACATATTTTGCCGCCGGCCGCGCGAGCGACGACACGGGCGGAAAGCTGAATGGGTGGCCGGTCGCGACTGGCGTGAGTTCATACGCTGTTGTCTTTCCCATATGGGTGATGGTCATCGCGTTCGGCGCTTTTCCGGTGGCATATTTCGGCAAGAGCATGTTCCCTCGCTTACGCTCCAAAAATCGCGTTTTTAGCCCAGATACGGGCCCTCATTGGCCCCGCCCCGTTGCGCGTGTAAAATAGCGCTAACTCCATGACTGTCTCCCTCACTGATCGCGTGCTAACCTCCACCCCCATTCCCGGCGGGCGCAAGCCCTCGTGGCTCAAAATGAAAATGCCCGGCGGGGACGGGTATTCCGAGCTTCTTAAACTCGTTAATGAACAAAAGCTGCACACCGTCTGCCAGTCGGCCAAGTGCCCCAACATGGGCGAATGCTGGGCCGCGGGAACAGCGACGCTCATGATCCTCGGGGATGTCTGCACGCGAAGCTGCGGCTTTTGCCATATCGCCACGGGGCGGCCGCCTACGCTGGACCTCGACGAGCCGCGGCGGGTTGGGGCGGCCGTTGCGGCGATGAACCTCAAGCATACGGTCATCACCAGCGTCAATCGCGATGAGCTTCCCGATGGCGGGGCGGGCGTATGGGCGGAAACTATCCGGCAGGTCAAGCTGCAGGCGCCGGGCGTGACCGTCGAAGTGCTCATCCCCGATTTCTGCGGGGATTGGGAGGCCCTGCAAAAAGTGCTCGATCAGAAGCCGGACATTTTGAACCACAATATGGAAACCGTCCCGCGCCTGTACAAAAAGGTGCGCCCGCAGGCCAAATACCCGCGGTCGTTGCGTCTGCTGGAGATCGCCAAACAACAGGGGTTTGTCTCCAAGACGGGCATGATGCTCGGCCTGGGGGAAGAGGAAGGCGAGATCGACGCCGTGATGGACGATCTCGTGAAGATCGGCTGCGAGATTTTGACGCTGGGCCAATATCTCCAGCCCGCGCGCGAGCATTTGCCGGTGGAGCGCTGGGTGCATCCTGATGAATTCGCCGCCTGGAAAACCCGCGGCGAAGCCAAGGGGCTCCGGCACGTCGAGAGCGGGCCGCTGGTGCGCAGCAGTTATCACGCGGAGAAGCAGGTGCGGGCGCATGCGCAGGTGACGCAGGGGCACCATGCGGGGAAATAATCAGTCGCTACCACGGCAGCAACCTGAACGTCGATATTCCCTCAATTCGCTCGCCCGGTTTTTTCTCGGCTACCGCCACAAATTCCTTGGACCACTGGTCCATGATTCCTTCAGCGTCGCTGTACCAGGTCAGGCCGCGCGTGTCGACAATGGCGAATTGCTCGGCCTCGCGGTCGGCGGCCAGCATGACGATCCGACCGGTTGCGCCGTCGCGCACGCGGGCCTCGAACGCGGCCGAGCTCTTGTCGTTGCCGATGTCGCGCACGAGGGAAATCCCCGTGCCGATGAAGAAGGGGGCGTAGCCCAGGGCGTTGAGGAGCACCTTGCTCGGCACGACCTCGATCAGGGCCACCTCGTATACCAGCGTGTGGGGGCGGGTGGTGGGGCTGTCGACGACCGTATAGCGATGGTTCGGGTCGTCGCGGAAGGCCTTTATCATGGAGGTGCGGGAGTAGTCCGCGAGGGTGGCAACGTCTTGCTGGATGGTTTCCTTGCGATCGCCCTTTTGCCAGTCGGTCATCTTCAGCATGTAGGCTGTGTTGACCGGGGCGATGTAGACATTTTCGTACTGCTTCCAATCCACATTGGGCTCGCGCCAAAACCGGTTAAAGGGAACCGTCGGGTCGGGTTTCATCTCTTTCGGATCGGCGAACCCGACGCTGGGGGCCGGCGCCGCCTTGCATCCGAAGAGAATCAACCCAGCCAGAACAATTGCGGCTCCTGCCATTCCCAATTTTCGGTTCATCAAAGGCTCCTCTTCCCTGCTCACGCGCCCCGCTCACGCTTGTCAGCCGTTTGATACTATATAGAATTCGGCAGCGGAGAGTTAGAACCCCGATCACGCGGAGCGGAACTATGCTGCGGTGGCGAATTGCCCTTCTGGTCAGTGTCGCCATCGCCATCAGCTATCTCGATCGCCAGACGTTGCCGGTGGCGATCAAGGCGGTTCAGCACGACTTCCCGTTTTCAAACGAGATGAACGCCAATCTGAATACGGCGTTTCTGTTCTCCTATGGCTTGATGTATCTCGGCGGCGGGCGGCTGCTGGATTGGCTGGGGACGCGGCGCGGATATGCGATTGTCATGGTTTTCTGGTCGCTGGCCTGCGCGAGCCACGGGATCGCGGAAGGCGTCGGAATGCTGGCGGTGAGCCGCTTGCTGCTGGGTCTGGGCGAAGGAGGAGGATTTCCCGCAGCGACAAAAGCTGTCACCGAATGGTTTCCCGTCACGGAGCGGGCGACCGCGATGGGGATCATCAATGCGGGCACGGCCGTTGGCAGCGTGGTGGCTGGGCCGCTGATCGCGCTGGTGGTGCTTCCGCATGTTCACTGGTTTGGCATCACGCCGTGGCGGTGGGTGTTCTTTCTGACCGGCAGCCTGGGGCTGGCGTGGACGCTGTGGTGGGCCTACGAGTATTTCCCGCCGGAGAGTCATCCGCGATTGCGGGATGGGGAGAGATCGGTTCTTCCGCGCGCGACGATGGCCGGCGATTCGCCGGCCGCTCCCAAAGTTCGCCTTGGCGAACTGCTTCGCTTTCGCCAGACCTGGGGCGTCGTATTGGCCAAGTTTCTGACCGATGCGGCGTGGTACTTCTATCTCTTTTGGCTTCCCAAATACCTCTACGATGCGCGCGGGTTTGATTACAAGGCAACCGGTTCGGTGGTGTGGATTCCGCCGGCCGCTTCGGGAATCGGCGCTTTCGTCGGGGGGTGGTTTTCCAGTTGGCTTTTGCGAAAGGGTTTCAGCGTCAATGGATCGCGCAAGATCGCGCTGGGCTTGAGCGCGGCGCTCATGCCCTTTGTCATGCTGGCGCCGTATCTGTCCGTTCCGTGGATGATCGCGGTTTTCAGTCTCGCGTATTTCGGCCAGCAGTCTTGGTCGACGCTGGTAATGATCCTGCCGACGGATTTATTTCCCAAGCGCGTGGTGGGCACGGTTGCGGGCCTTGTCGGGCTGGGCGGCGCGATGGGGGGCGTGGTGCTGGGACAGCTTGCGGGGTATCTGCTGGATCATGGGTTCAGCTATAAGCCGGTGCTGGCGATTGCCGGGTCGATGCACCTCATTGCGTTCGCGGTGATCCTGCTTATGGTTCGTGTGGTTCGGCCGGTAAAGCTGGAGAGCGAGGCGGGAGAGGCCGTTGTCGCGATCGCTTAGGACTACAAGAAAAAAAGAAAGGTTTCAGGTCCATGAAGATTACCGATATCCGAGTTCGGGCCATCGAATGGCGCGGCAAGACGGTTCCTTTGCCGCCGCATTTTTGCACCAATCCGATGGATGTGCTGGGCGCGACGCCGGCAACGATGGGGGCGTTTACGTTTCATGGCTGGGTGCTGGTGGAGATTTTCACCGATGCGGGGATCGTCGGCATCGGCAATGCGGCGCTGGCCCCGCAGGTCACCAAGCAGGTGATTGACCTGTATTTGAAGCCCATCCTCATCGGGGCCGATCCGTGGGATTTTGAGTTCCTCTGGCAGCACATGTATCGCCGCACCATGGCGTTTGGCCGCAAGGGGATCGGCATGACGGCCATCAGCGCGGTGGATATTGCCATCTGGGATTTGCTGGGAAAGGCGGCGAAGCAGCCGGTGTTTCGGCTATTGGGCGGGCGAACCAAGGCGCGGATTCCAGTCTATGCCAGCCGCCTGTACAGCACGCCGCTGGATGAACTGGCGCGCGAAGCCAAGCGATATGCGGATGAGGGGTACAAGGCGATGAAGCTGCGTTATGGCTGGGGCCCGCTCGACGGTGCGGCGGGGATGCATAAGAACGTGGAACTGGT
>JBEKYH010000432.1:0-7036 GCA_049511115.1 Tepidisphaeraceae bacterium
TGATGACGCAAACCACTTCCATTAAATCGGCGCCACGGCGCAAGCGCCCGGCGAAAACGCAGCCGAAGTTATCGCGGACGCATAAGCCGGATGACATGACGCTGGAGGCATGGCAGATCGCGCTGCGCCGCCAGTTCGGCCGCGAGCAGAAATTCAAACTGAAAAATGTTGGCGCCGAGCCGGTCTTCTCCGATTTCCAGGTGACCAATCCACAATCGAAAAGCACCTCTCGGGTGGCGATCCGGGGCGGCGATTTGGCTGACAATTTCTGCTCCTGCCCGGACTTTCTCACCAATACGCTGGGGACGTGCAAGCACGTTGAATTTGTCCTGGCCAAACTGCGCCGCCAGAGTGGTGCCAAGGCGGCGATGCGCGAGGGATACCGCCCGGCGCACAGCGAAGTGTATCTCCGCTACGGCGCCAAACGAGAGGTCCAGCTTCGCCGCGCAGCCCAGCGGCCGGCGGAATTTGACCGGTTGGCGGAGGCGTTTTTTGACGGCGGCGGTGTGTTGCGGCCGACATCGTTTGCCCGATTCGAGCAATTTCTTTCCGAGTCCGCAAAGATCGACCATGAGTTGCGCTGCCAGGAAGATGTGCTGGGATTTATCGCCGAGGTCCGCGACGGCGAGCGCCGCCGCCAGCGCCTCGCCGAGGCGTTTCCCAAGGGACCGCGCAGCCCCGGGTTCGAAAAGCTGCTGCGCGTGCCGCTGTACGATTACCAGCGCGAGGGCGCGCTCTTCGCGGCCGGCGCGGGGCGCTGCCTGATCGGCGACGAAATGGGCCTGGGCAAGACCATCCAGGCCATTGCCGCCGTGGAAATCATGGCCAAAAACTTCGGCGTCGAGCGCGTGCTGATCGTCTGCCCGACATCGCTGAAGCATCAATGGGAGCGCGAGATCGCCAAGTTCGCCGACCGGTCCGTGCAGGTGATCGGCGGCCTGCGGGTACGGCGGGAAAAGCTCTTTGCGGCCGATGCGTTCTACAAAATCACCAACTACGACACCGTTCACCGCGATCTTGACTTGATCGCCGCCTGGTCGCCGGATTTGGTGATCCTGGACGAAGCGCAGCGCATCAAAAATTGGAACACCCGCGCCGCGCGGTCGGTCAAACGGCTGGCATCGCCCTACGCGATTGTCCTGACCGGGACGCCGCTGGAAAACCGGCTGGAGGAACTGGTCTCGATCGTGCAGTTCGTGGACCAGCATCGCCTGGGGCCGACGTTCCGGTTCCTGGCCGACCATCAAATCCACGATCCGGAAACGGGGCGCGTCGTTGGCTATAGCAACCTGGACTCCATCGGCAAGACGCTGGCCCCGATTCTTATCCGTCGCAAAAAGGCCCAGGTTCTCGATCAGCTTCCGCCGCGGCTGGACAAGCATTTATTCGTCCGCATGACGCCCGAACAGATGAACCACCACACCGAGAACGGTGAAGTGGTCGCCCGCATCGTCCACAAATGGCGGCATGTCCATTTTCTCTCCGAGGCCGATCAGCGGCGGCTCATGATCGCCCTGCAAAATATGCGCATGAGCTGCGACAGCACCTATCTCCTGGATCACAAGACGGATTTCGGCGTGAAGGCGGATGAACTGGCGACGCTGCTCGATGAAACATTGGAGCAGGCCGACGCGAAAGTGGTGATCTTCAGCCAGTGGCTGCGGATGCACGAGCTGCTGGTGCGGCGGCTGGAGAAGCGGCAATGGGAGCACGTGATGTTTCACGGCGGCGTGCCCGGCACGCAGCGAAAGAACCTGGTGGACCGCTTCCGCGAGGATCAAAACTGCCGGGCGTTTCTTTCCACCGACGCCGGCGGCGTGGGGCTGAACCTGCAACATGCGTCGGTGGTTATCAATATGGATGTGCCCTGGAACCCGGCCGTGCTGGAGCAGCGGATCGGGCGCGTCCATCGGTTGGGACAGCGGCAGCCGGTGCGCGTGGTGAATTTCGTCTCGCAGGGGACCATCGAAGAGGGGATGCTATCGCTCTTGAAGTTCAAGAAATCGCTGTTTGCCGGCGCGCTCGATGGCGGTGAAAAAGAAGTGTTCCTGGGCGGCAGCCGCTTGACTCGATTCATGGACACCGTGGAAAAGGCGACAGGTTCCATCCCAGCGCCGCCAGCGCAGGATCCGCCGGAGGAAGCGGACGACGAGGGGCCTGAAGACGAGGCGGCGCCCGCGGAAGTTACGTCGCAACCTGCCGCGCCCGCCTCCAGTGCCGCGACAGGAGATGTCTGGGCCGGTCTGCTGGAAACGGGGCTGACCGTGCTGGAGCAATTGGCGGCGGCAACGCGCGCGACGCCGGGCCAGACCACGGGTTCGCCCGGCGTGGCGTTCGTGCGGCGCGACGAACAGACCGGCGAGAGTTATTTGCGATTTCCCGTACCGAGTGCGGAGGTTCTCGACCGCGCGCTGGGAGCGATCGGGGCGTTGTTGGAGCGGTTCAGGAAGTGAGGGAGTGAAACGGCTGGTGTGCTTAAAGGCCACCTCCGCGGCCTTCCCTCGGAAATACCGGGGGCGGGGGAATACAAAGGGAGCGATGGCGATGGCGTCACGGCGGGGTGATGACAGGGCAATCGCGTTTGGCCGGGTTGCTCCGGTCCCCTCTCCATGTACTCAGGGAGAGGGATAGGGTGAGGGTCGCTTTTGAGTGGCCAATGACTGTTCGAACTGCCGAAGAACCCTCACCCCGGCCCTCTCCCCGAGTACAGGGCGAGGGAGAAATCCCAAAAGCGATTGCCGTGGCGGTGATGACGCGCGGGCGTTGTATCTATTGCCCGATGCGGCGAGAATCCCCGCCCATGGCACTCAGCGCACGCAATCAATTTCGCGGGAAGGTGGTCTCCGTTCGCGGCGGCAGCGTCATGAGCGAGGTCGTCATTCGCGGTTATCAAGGCCACTGAAGTCATCATTTCCACAGACATCGAATGAAACCCACCGGAGGCAAACAACCACGGCGCAAAATCGCCGAGCTGGGCGCCGCCTTGCGCCCCAACCTGCGCGGCAAAGTGTGGGTGGAAATCGGCAAGTCCGCCGCCCTGACCGAGGCGGGCGCTGACCTTCTCGAGCAGATCGCCGCCTGCGGATCGCTCTCCGAAGCCGCCCGTCGGCTGCACTACAGCTATCGCCGCGCCTGGCTGCTCATCGACGCCATGAACCGCCACTGGCCAAAGCCCCTGGTGACCACCGCCGTCGGTGGCGAGCGCGGCGGCGGCACCCGCATCACCGAACTCGGCTCGGTCGCCCTCCGCAGCTACCGCGATTTGCAGTTGCAACTGGAGCATCTCCTCGACGCGGCCAGCGAGCCATTCGCCAAATCCGTCCGCTCAAGGGTGTAGCTCGAAGTTCCGAAGAACCCTCACCCCGACCCTCTCCCTGAGTACAGGGCGAGGGGGAAATCCCAAACGCGACTGCCCTGGGAGGCGCTTCGCTCCATTCAAGCATTTCTTGACGCGCTATATCGTCGTGTATATAAGGGGGGCGAGTTCTTGCGTTATATATTCAGGGTCATAGCGCAAATCGCCGTTCGCTGTTAAGGAAGGAATAGCAGCCCGTGGGGATCGCCGCGCACAAGCGAGCCGGATTTACGATTGTCGAACTGCTGGTTGTCATCGGCATCATCGGCATTCTGATCGGACTGCTGTTGCCGGCGTTGGCCAAGGCGCGGGCGCAATCCCAGCAATTGCAGTGCGCATCCATTCTCCGCCAATGGGGCCAGGCGTTTTACATCTACGCGATCGATTACCAGAACATCTTTCCCCACTCCGGCGATGAAACGCGCAATCCGTTTTTTTACCAGAACAAATACGACCCGGCGGATCCGCAGAATGAATCGTGCTATATCAATGTTCTTCCACCCCTGATGCACCAGCCGGCCTGGGCGAGCTTCCCTCTGGGGCAAAAGCCCACGGGCGGCATCTGGCAATGTCCGCTGGCCACGCCGCTTCCCGACAGCGCCTATGACTATCAGGCGTCGGTTTACGGGTATCACAGTTTCTGCATGAATGAATATCTGGATAACACGCCACCGAAGTATCCATACTTTCTGAACATGGCCCGGGCGAAGACTCCGTCTTTCACATTGCTGATGTACGAAGTGACCTTGAATCCGTCGCAGTGCTACGGGCAGAATCCGATTCCGGCCGGTTGCTATGTGGGTTACTACCCTGACGAATCGCCGCGTGCGCTGGGAGACCGGCACCCCCATCAAAAAGGCAAACTAGGCGGCAATCTGATGATGCTCGACGGCCATGTCGAGTGGACCGACCACCTCTGGGACACAACGTTGCCTAACCCCGATTCGCCGCCCGTGACCGACCAAACGTGGTGGCCGTATTAGGGTGACCTTATTGATGGGGGATCTGCAAACGCCTTACCTATTTTTCTGGGAGGAAAAGATCATGCGAAGTCGAAATCGAATTTTTGTCTCAAGCCTTTTGGCGGCCAGCGCCGTGGCGGCGTTGGCTCAGTTTGCGCTCGCTCAGGAATACGTCATCACCGGCGATACATTCATGGATAGCGGTTCGCCCGGGACGGTCAACCCGGCCACTGGCATGACCAACGACCCCGGCACGATCGTGAACGGCCAGGACATTTACAGCTACGGCGCCGACGGCAAGGTGAAAGCGGTCACCAGCAGCTACAGCAGCAGCTACCCCTACGTGTCCGCGACACACGTTATATTTGAATTGCCGCAGAGCTTCTGGACCGCCCTTGGAAACCAGGATGTCGCGTCAGCGATTGTCAGCTACTATCCGTTCAACGATTCGCTTAGCGCGCCCGACGATCACAACAACCTGGAGCTTCATCCCCTGACGCATCCGTTCACCATCGGTAACGGCACGCAATCGCCGCTTGTGCCCAGCACCGACGGCGGCGCCACCTGGGATTCCTATGACGGGGCAGTCACCGACCCCTGGACGACGCCGGGCGGCGACTTTGACGCCGCCAATTACGCCCTCATCACCAACACTTCGTTTCCCGCCTCCAAGGGCAGCACGCCATTTTCGTGGAACATTGCGTCGCTCATCAACAATCCCACCACGCGCGCGGAAATCGAGGCCAACGGTCTGCTGATGAAGGTGAATAACGAAGGAATATTCCCCAACAATCCGCCGCCGCCGGGAGGCGAGAATGATTTTGTTTCCTTTTACAGCGCCGACTATATGACCGCGATGGGAACGACCAACCCGGCGTTTCTTCCCAATGTGCAGGTTACCCTGCCGGCGGCACTCACCTGGAACAACGCCGGCGCAACGGGCGACGGAAAGACCTGGGATGTGGCGACAAGCCAGAACTGGAACAACGGCAGTCCGGCGGAGTTCAGCCAGAATCAAGCCGTCGCCTTCAATGACGCGAACAACGGCAATTACAACGTGACGCTCAACACCGCCGTCACGCCGGCATCGGTAACGTTTGCCAATAACGCCGGCAATTACACGATCAGCGGCGCCGGCGGAATCGGCGGGTCGGCCAGTCTCTCCGTCACCGGAACCGACAAGGTGACGCTCAGCACCACCAACACCTACACCGGCCCGACGACCGTCACCAGCGGAACATTGGTGATTGGCGCGGCGTCCGCTTTGCCCGGCAATGCGGCGGTGGCAATCGACGGCGGCTCGTCGCCGGCCAAAATGCAATTGGCTCGGGGCGCAGGCCCGGTCACGATGTCTTCCCTCTCGATCAACGCCGCCGGAACGCTGGACCTCACCAACAACTCCCTGACCATCAATTTCACCAAGGGCAACGACCCGTCCACGTTGATTCGCGGTTATCTGCAAAGCGGTTACAACAACGACACCTGGACCGGCAGCGGCATCGTCAGTTCCATCGCGGCCGGTGACTCAGGGCTATACGCGGTTGGGTACGTCGATGGGAATGTTGACGCGGGAACGCCGGCGGGGACGAACCAGATTCTGGTCGAGAACACGCTCGCAGGCGATGCCAACCTCGACGGCATTGTCAACTTCGCCGACCTGCTCGTGGTGGCCCAGAACTTCAACCATACGTTGGATACGCACAACAACCCGATCGATTGGGCCGACGGCGATTTTAACTATGACGGCGTAGTCAATTTCGCCGATCTGCTCCTGGTCGCCCAGAACTTCAACAAACAGTTAAGCGCCGGCGAGTTGGATCAATTGCCCGGATCATTCCAGGCCCAATGGGCCTTGGCCGAGGCGGAAGTGGCGGCGGCGCAAACGAACAACGTTCCCGAGCCGGCAGCGATGAGCCTGCTGGCGGCGGGGAGTTTGTTGCTAATGCGCCGCGCGCGGCGGGACCTCACAGAATAGCCGTCGCCTCCGAGGTCGTGGGCCGGGTGCCTCCTTAGGTCGGTCGTCATCGGGGAACCCGGATCCCGACCCCCGACCAGAAAATTCTTGACGCGCTATATCAGGACTTATATAAGGGGGCGGCCCAAGGGCCGGGAGGCCCGCCCGCATGAAGATCGCTCGCTCCGGATTTAGGCCTGGCGGTTTCACGTTGGTCGAAGTGCTGGTCGTCATCGGCATTATCGCCGGGCTGCTGGCGATTCTGATGCCCGCGGTTTCCATGGCGCGGGCGGCGGCGGGGCAGGCTCAGTGTGCCAGCAACCTTCGCCAATGGGCCATTGCCGTGAATGCGTACGCGGAACAGAACAACAATTGGCTTCCGCGGCGCGGGCAGGGAAAGATGCCGACGCAGGAACTCATCTGGTACGACGACTGGTTCAACGAACTGGCGCCGTTGCTTTCGCAGCAGCCGTACCAGACCCTGGTGACGACGGGGCGGATGCCGCAAATCGGCGACGGCAGCATCTGGATTTGCCCCGAGCTTAGCGGCGCGCCGAATACTTTCGGCAACCTGTTCGGGTATTCCATGAATATGGCGCTGTCGGTGCGCGAAGCTCCGCTGCCGGACCGGATCGACAAAATCGGCGAGTCCGCCACGATGGTCTTCATGGCCGACGGTCCGGCCGGGTATTGCTCGACGGTGCCGTTCATTTCCACGCCCAACGCGCCGGCGCCGTTCAATCCCGTCCCGCGCCATAACGGCAA
>JBEKYH010000433.1:0-4265 GCA_049511115.1 Tepidisphaeraceae bacterium
TCGGGGCTGGCCCGCGACAACGTGCATCGTACCGCGGGAGATCTCAGTCGCCGAAGGGATGTGCATTATGGCTCATCTATTATTGATCGACGACAACGCGGACATTTTCCGATCGCAAGTTCATCAAGCCTTTCCCTCGCCGAGCCATCGGGTGGCCATGGCCGCGTCGGGATCGGCTGGACTTTCTTACGTTCAAAGCAGTCCTCCCGACGCGATCCTGCTCGATATGCGATTGCCCGACCTACCGGGTTTGGAGGTATACCAGCGCTTACGCCGGATAGACGCCGGCATTCCCGTCGTCTTTATTACCACGGACAAGACCGCGGATATCGCCATCGAAGCGATGAAGCATGGCGCGTTTGACTGCCTGTTCAAGCCGCTTGATTCCATGCACGTTCGCCGCGTCATAGAGTCGGCCTTGGAAGTGACGCGGCAAGCCCGCGCACGCGTGATGATTCCACAGACACACACCGATCTGGATTTGGACGGCGAGATTCTCGGCGCCTGCCCCGCGATGTGCGAGGTTTACAAGGCGATTGGCCGCGTTGCCAGCCAGGAAGTCACCGTCCTGATCGCCGGAGAAACCGGCACCGGCAAGGAACTGGTCGCCCGGGCCATTCACCGGCACGGCTCGAGATCCAAGGCGCCGTTCATGGCCCTCAACTGCGCTGCCATCCCTGAGCAACTGTTGGAGAGCGAATTGTTCGGCCACGAAAAAGGCGCCTTCACCGGCGCCGACCGCCGGCGCATCGGAAAATTTGAGCAGTGCAATAACGGCACGATCCTGCTCGACGAAATCGGCGACATGCCGCTGTCGCTGCAGCCAAAAATTCTCCGCGTCCTGCAGGAGCAATCCTTCGAGCGCGTGGGTGGCAACGAAACGGTTCGCACCAACGTGAGGATCATTGCCGCCAGCCACCGCGACCTAAAGTCCCTTTCCGCCCAGGGCAAGTTCCGAGCCGACCTCTATTACCGATTGAGCGTCTTCACCATTCATTTGCCTCCCTTGCGCGAACGGGGCGATGACCTCTCGATCCTCGCCCACTACTACCTGCGCCGACTCGGCCGCGAACTTGGCAAAGAAATCCTTACCATCGATTCCCATGCTCTCTCACGCCTGCGCGGCTACCCCTGGCCCGGCAACATCCGCGAACTGCAAAGCGTGATGAAGCAGGCGCTGCTCCAGGCGCGCGGGTCGGCTCTGCTCAGTTCGTTCCTGCCGGAGCTTTCAGCCGATGCCTCCGATCACGCTGCGTCAGGGTCTTCGGATTTTGAGGTTGAATCATTCATCCGCCGGCGCTTGCAAACCGGGGCCCGCGACCTATACGCCGACGCGCACGCCTGCCTTGACCGGCTGCTGCTCACCCGCGTTCTCGACTACACCGGCGGAAGCCAGCGCAAAGCCGTTCGCCTGTTGGGGATCGCCCGCCAGACCTTGCGCACAAAATTGCGCGATCTGGAGTTGCCCCTGACCCAGTTGGTGGAGGCGGAGGACAACGAACCCTCCGCCGTTTTCTAGCCGAGCGCTGTGATGCAGAACTTCCCGCGGGTCGTTTCAGAAATCCAACGGAGAGGCCGGGATTCGAACCCGGGTTACGGGTTTGACCCCGTAAAACGGTTTAGCAAACCGTCGCCTTCAGCCACTCGGCCACCTCTCCAGCAACCTCTTTTTCAGCTTCTGACGGATTATGCCCGATTTCTGCCTCTTGTGACAAGTCTCGTGTGACTAGTTCGGCGCTTTCCGCAAATCTTATCGGATGCGGCAGGTCTTGGCCTTGGTGAAAAGTTCACCGTTAAGGGGATGAAAGCTAATGAAGGTAGCAAGTTCGGCAAGCTGTTGAGTATTGCCTGCTAACATGCGAGAACGGTGATTGCTGCGGCGAGTCAGAATCGCCGAGCGGGATGCTCCATCATGCCAATCCTCGCCCCAGCCCGCCGCATCGCCACCAGAAAACTCGCACTGGCCAATCCCGGCCGTGAAATTCAGCCGCTTTCGTTGCCGCGGGCGATCACACTCATTTGCATCGCCGCCATCGGTTATGGGCTGGCGTTTGCCACCATTCACGGCGCCGTCGCGATTCTTGTCGCGCTGCCGTGCCTCTGTTTGTTGTGGCGCTGGCGCATCAGCCGGCAGGCCTTTTACGTCGGCTTGGCGACGGGAATCGCCATGTATCTGCCGCATCTGTTATTCTTCTGGTCGGTCTTTGGGCCATTCGCTCCTGCACTTTGGATTGTTGCGGGCTTACCGATCGGCGTTTTTCTGATGCTGTTAAACCTTGCCCACCGCCGCCTCGGCAGTCCCTGGGCTTGGGTCTTCACCCCCATCCTCTGGACCGGTGTCGAATACACCCGCAGCGAGCTATGGCAACTCCGCTTCGCCTGGCTTTTGCCGGGCCAGGCGCCCGCTTTTCTCCCCGGCGTTCGCCTTTTGTACATCGGCGTCTATGGCCTTGGGTTTCTTTACATGGTCGCTGCGGTCCTGGTCGTGCAACGCCGGTTGATCCCGCGCGTCATCGGTCTCGCGGCGTCGCTCGTTCTCGCGTTTTTGATGTACTGGCCGCCTCTTCCCGCGAGTCCCCCCGCAAATCTCTCTGCAACCTCGCTTCACGTCGCGGGTGTGCAACTCGAGTTCCCCGCGGCGGAACAAGCAGCCAGAGCACTTGATCGCCTCGCCACGCTGCACCCCGAAGCACAAATCCTCGTCCTCAGCGAGTACGAATTCATCGGCCCGGTGCCGCAGGTGGTGCGGGACATCGTGAAGAAGCACGGCCGCTACCTCATTGCCGGCGGCGTGAAGCCGATACCGAACAACCAGTTTTACGACACGGCTTTCGTCATCGGCCCAGACGGCCGGGACGTATTCGACCAAGCCAAATCCGTCCCCGTCCAGTTCATGGACGACGGCCTGCCCGCCCCCGAACGGCACGTGTGGGATTCACCGTGGGGCAAGATCGGCATTGCCGTCTGCTATGACATCAGCTACGCGCGCGTGATGGACGATTTCGTCCGCAAGGGCGCGCAAGGCCTGATCGTTCCGACCATGGACACCGCCTACTGGGGCGGCTACGAGCGCCGAATGTTGCACGGCCGCCTCGCCCCGGTGCGATCCGCTGAGTACGGCATCCCCACCTTCGGCGTCTGGAGCTCCGGCGAATCACAACTCGTCGATCGCTTCGGCCGCGTCATCGCCAAGGCCGCCTACCCCGGCCAGGGAGACATGATCGCCGGCCCATTCCTCCTGCGATCCCCCGGCCATGTGCCGCCCGATCGCATCTTCGCTCTCGTCGCAACCGCGATAACCGCCGCGTTTGTCCTCTGGCTCGCCACACAACTGCGCCTTGCCTGATTGATCGTCGCCTGCCCCCGGCATTACCATCGCCGCATGAAAATCGCCGTTACCGGCGCCTTTGGCTACTCCGGCCGCTACATCGCTCAGCGCCTCCTCGACGCCGGCCATAGCGTCATCACGCTGACCAATTCCCTTCGCCGCGAGAATCCCTTTGGCGATAGGGTCGCCGCATTTCCCTTCAATTTCGATAACCGAGTCGCACTCGCCGAATCTCTCGCCGGCGTCGATGCGCTCATCAACACCTACTGGGTGCGCTTTGATCACGCGCTTTTCACCCACGATGAAGCGGTTGCCAATACCAAAACCCTCTTCGCCGCGGCCAAGCGCGCCGGCGTTCGGCGCATCGTCCACATCAGCATCACCAACCCCGACCTCCATTCCGCTCTCCCCTATTTCCGCGGCAAGGCCGAATTGGAACTCGCCCTCCAATCGCTCGGCGTGTCCCATTGCATCCTCCGCCCGACGGTCCTTTTCGGCCGCGAAGACATCCTCATCAACAACCTCGCCTGGGGCCTGCGCCATCTGCCCGTCTTCGCGGTCTTCGGCGCCGGCGACTACCGCCTCCAGCCCATCCACGTCGACGATCTGGCCGCCGCCTGCGTCGATCAGGCGGCAGGCAGCGAAAACCAGATCATCAACGCCATCGGCCCGGAAACTTTCTCCTACCGCGGCCTCGTCGAAACGGTGCGCGCGACCCTGGGTCTCATTCGCCCCATCCTCTCACTTCCCCCAGAGATTGCCTACCTCGGCTGCCGCGCCCTTGGGATATTCACTCG
This sequence comes from Tepidisphaeraceae bacterium, assembly GCA_049511115.1. Lineage (GTDB taxonomy): Bacteria > Planctomycetota > Phycisphaerae > Tepidisphaerales > Tepidisphaeraceae > JBEKYH01. The sequence continues at coordinate 4,126 of JBEKYH010000433.1, forward strand.
CGACGTGGTCATCACCCGTCAGGAGATCGAAGGCCTCATGGAAGACCGCCTTTACGTCGACGCCCCTCCTCTTGGGGCCACAAGTCTTACCCATTGGATAAAGGCCAACCGCCAAACCCTCGGCCTCCACTACACCAGCG
>JBEKYH010000434.1:0-4252 GCA_049511115.1 Tepidisphaeraceae bacterium
ACCGGCGACGGAATTCTTATGAGCACTTCGAGCGATGGCGGCATGACCTGGGGTCCAGCCACCGCGCCGGCCATGAAGCCCGAGGGCATCGGCGGCCAACCGCTGGTGCTGCCGAACGGCACTGTCGTTGTGCCGATCGAGACGGCGGGAATTTCATCCTTTGTCTCGACTAACGGCGGGACGAGTTGGTCGGCGCCCGTCACGGTTTCAAACATTCAGAGCCACACCGACGCCGGCGGCATTCGCAGCGGCCCCTTGCCCTCGGCGGCAGTAGATGGAGCGGGCACGGTTTGGGTGGTATGGGAAGATTGCCGCTTCCGAGCCAGTTGCTCCACCAACGACCTGGTTTACAGCACCTCCGGCAACGGCTTGATTTGGTCAGCCGTGAAGCGCGTTCCGATCGACGCTACCACGAGCACCGTCGACCACTTCATTCCCGGCATCGGCATCGATCCCACAACTTCAGGCACGACTGCGCACGTCGCGATTCATTACTACTTCTATCCAGTCAGCAAGTGTACGAGCACGACTTGCCGCCTTGGGGTGGGCTACATTTCGTCGCATAACGGCGGAGCCACATGGAACGCTCCAGCGCGGCTGGCCGGCCCGATGCAACTTGGCTGGTTGCCCAATTCGCAGAACGGACTGATGGTCGGCGACTACATTGCCACCGCCTTCACCAACGGCGTGCCGCATGGTGTCTTTGCCGTAGCCGCGGCGAAATCTGGCACAACGTTCAACGAAGCCACTTATACCGCGCAGGGTTTAACAATTGCCGAGACTGGCCCGCAATTTTCTTCGGAAGGTGACAAGCCCCTGCACCATCTCTCTGATGTAATCGAGAAGGAGCAACCGGAAAAGGGCGCGCCCCCTTTGAAGCGTGCAGCTAAGAAGAGCTCGAAGTAAGTTTTTCCGATTTGTCGTCCTGAGCGCCGGTTGTGCTTCGCGAATGCGAAGCACAACCGGAGTCGAAGGATCCCTTTCGCGTTCGTCTTTTCTCTCTTGTTCGTCTTCGACTCCTCACGCCTGCTAAACTCTTTCCCGTGCCGCGCCTGACTCATCTCGAATGCACCCGCTGCGGCGAGCATTATCCCGCCGACCGTCCGCAAACCGTTTGTCCCAACGATGGAGGCATTCTCTACGCGCGTTACGATCTTGCCGGAATCAAGAAGAATTTCTCTCCCGCGTCTCTGCTGCCGCTTGCGCCCACCATGTGGCGTTACGACGCCGTCCTTCCCGAAGCCGCGCCGGTTACGCTTGGCGAAGGTTTCACTCCCATGCTGCCCAGCCGCGAGTATCCGAATGTTTTCATCAAAGATGAAGGGCTGAACCCCACCGGCTCGTTCAAGGCTCGCGGACTTTCCGCCGCCGTCACCATGGCCCGCCATTTCGGTTTGAAGAAGCTCGCGATTCCATCCGCCGGAAACGCCGCGGGTGCGCTCGCCGCCTACGCTGCCGCCGCCGGCCTCGAAGCCCACATCTTCATGCCCAAAGACGTTCCCATGGCCAACCGCATCGAGTGCGACTACTACGGCGCGCAGGTCACGCTGGTCGATGGCCTCATCTCCGATTGCGCCCGCAAGGTTGCAGAATTAAGAGATTCCGAGTCCCGGAAAAACGACGGGCGCTCGAACGAGATAACGTTCGATGTTTCCACCACCAAAGAGCCCTATCGCGTCGAGGGCAAGAAGACCATGGGCTACGAGGTCGCCGAGCAACTGGGCTGGAAACTTCCACAAGGAATCATCTACCCCACGGGCGGAGGCGTGGGCCTGCTCGGCATGTGGAAGGCCTTCGACGAGATGGAGCAACTGGGCTTCATCGGCTCCGAGCGCCCAAATATGATCAGCGTGCAATCTGCGGGATGTGCGCCCATCGTTAAAGCATGGGATGAAGGCCGCGCCACTGCAGAAACGTGGCCCCACGCGGCGACTATCGCCTCAGGTCTGCGCGTACCCAAACCTTACGCCGACTATCTGATTCTCGACATTCTAAAGAAAAGCGGAGGCCTCGCCATCGCCGCCACTGATCCGGAAATTCTCGACGCTACTCGTCACTGGGCCAAGGTGGAAGGAATCTTCGCCGCGCCGGAAGGCGCAGCATCCTTGGTCGCCTATCAGAAACTGCTGGCCAGCGGCTTCTTCACCGCCGACGATACCGTGGTCCTTTTCAATACCGGCTCCGGCCTGAAATATCTGGATGTGCTGGACACGAAAGATGCCTGTGTGGAGCGGGCGCCCTCGCCCGCGTCCCGCCCCATCGCCGGAATCATCGGGCCGTACTAAGCCTGCACTGAGGGAGGCTGCTCTAAGGTGGGGTATGTCGGCCTAGTCCCGCTACGTCTCCGATGATTGCATCTTTTAGCCGCGATCACAGGATGGCCGGCAAATACCCGGCTACTGCAGCTTGCACATGCTGACCATATCGCTGGCGATCAGTTCCGCAGCATCCAGGACGGATGGCATCTCATGCGGCGCGTCCGCCACACAAGCCGGCGTGGACGGACTGTTGGAGCTGCTTTTTTGGCTGAGCCACCACAGCATCCCCTGCGGCACGGCGACCGAATTGTCCTGGCCTCCGAACATAATGTTCACGGCGGTCTTCGGGTAGCTGTAGTTCGCGCCGGGACCATCCACGCTGTCGGAAAGAAGCTGCGCCTGATTCGCCGTGTTTCCGCCCATAGCCTCGGAGCAAATCGGGGCAGCGTAGGCCGGATCCACAATCGCAGCATCGGCCGGCGAATACGTGAGTGGCTCGACGCCCTGGCCGCAGGGCGTGGCCAGAGGCGTCCCATTTCCGATGCAAGCGTAGTCGAGCCGGGCGAATGGCGGGCCGCTGGTGGGTTCGACGAAGGCGAAAATGGAATCCAACCCATAGTCGGTCATGGCGTAGGTAATCATCGCTGATCCGCCGCTATTGCCGGTGGCACAGAACGGCGCCTGCGCATTCGATTGATGGATGTTCTGATAGGCCCATTGCGCAACCGTTGCATAACGGCAGGCCAGCCGGCGAACTCCTCCCGGCCCTGTGAGCCAGCCATTGGGAGTGGCATTGTTGTTGAACGGGCCGCCGTACGCGACCTGCACAGTATTGAACCCGGCATCCAGGACGGTTTCAATCACGTTGATGCCGTACTGCCAGGTTGAGTCGTACAGGGTCGGGCCGCCGCCCCCGGTTCCGAATATGACGGTCCCTATCGCTGTGCCTGCCGGCTTGTTTACCTTCAGATAGGCCGTGAAATCCGTCACGTAAGGGCAGGAAACATTGAGCGAATAACAGGCCGAAGTTGAAGGGGGGGTGCCGATTGTAGTTACCCCGGGGCAACTGACGGTCGAGGAACTCGTGACCGCGCCTAGCGGATCTGTGGGCAACAAAGTCACAGTTGTGGTTGCCGACTGTGTAGTATCCGCCTGCGACACTGCTGTAATCGTGACTGTCCCCGAGGCCGGTGCTGGAGCCGGCGCAATGTAAAGCCCTGCAGTGTCGATAGTGCCAGTCGAGGCGCTGCCACCCTGGCTTCCATTCACCTGCCAATTGACAGCCGTGCTGCTCGCGCCGCTGATGGTTGCGCTGAATTGCAGATTCGCGCCCACTCCCATGGAAGGCGAAGTGGGGCTGATGGCAACAGCAGGGGCTGTCTGGATATTCACTGAGGTTCCAGATCCGCCACCACAGCCAGACGAAATTTGCAGCAAGACCAGACCCATCAGCGCCAGCATCTGCCGAAGCGGAATGGCCTTCCTCCAATATGCAAGGAGCTTCCAAGTTTTGGGTTGGAGAATTAGTCTCAACGTAGCAGGATTACGCCTTAACATCCGCTTGCCTGAGAAAAGGAACGCTGTGGCCAGAATACCGACCTGCGCCCGTGCGCATCACACCATTATAGCCGACTTGGAATCTTTGTCGAAACCAAGTTATCCGAGTTGGGAAGTGACGGGTCACCTGGTGCGGATTGATGTGTAACCAAGATTGGGCGGGTGGCCCAGGCTTTTGATGTTGCGGGCATCACCAACACAGTGGGTGCCCCGTTCCTTCGCGTTTTTTGCGAAGGGCGGGAGTCGGAAATGCCGGCGCCACGTGGGTTTGATCGAGTGTCCACAGCAAAATCAAATAGCACACGCAGCATCGCAGCCCACCCTTGCAAATAACGCAAGGATTGATTGGATAAGAGCGAAGGCTCGATTGACCCGGTAGTCTTGATTTGAGGACCAAAGACGCTGGGGAGAAAGGAGCCTTCGATGATGATTATAGG
>JBEKYH010000435.1:0-4247 GCA_049511115.1 Tepidisphaeraceae bacterium
AGAGGGTATGCCGCGTATTTGTTTGCTGCAATGGGCACCATGTTTTTGGCGATTGGGCTTTTTAAGCATAATTATAATGAGAGAGCGTTTGTTATCAACATCGTAACGAATCATTTTGAATTTGTAAGGCTGCGTTTCAACCGAGTTATTAGCACTGTAGCCTACGATTTGAATTTATTGGTCAAATTTGACATTGAAAAACATCGGCTTAATACAACCGATGTACGGGTCATTGCAGTGATGACGGACGGTACTCATATAGCCCTCTTTGAGGACTACCGCGATTATCCGTTTGATCAGCGAGTTAAAAGAATGAATGCGAGACTAAACGCGATTCGGAAAATGGGAGTACCCAAAATTTAACTTGAGGGGGGGCAGGAAAAGGGGACAGGCAAAGCTGCGTCCCCGTTCTTGTCCGATGGCTGGTGGCGGGACCAAAATAGCCGGGCATCCGGCCGTGAAGGAACGACTGCAAATCTAAATCAACTCTCCGCCGCATTCTGCCGATAACAATGGGGGAGTTATCGGACCATGAAGTGGCAGAGCGCGCTAATTTTCGTCGTGGTCGCGGCTTGGGCAGCATCGGCGGCCGGGCAGGGGCGCGAGCCTAACCGGGTGCTGCGGACGATTGACTTTGAAGAGCGTAAACTCGGCAATAATGAAGACTTACCGATGCACTGGGACAAAATTTCCGGTCCCGGGTTGCCGCATTATGTGAATGGGTACTTATCGGACGATCGCGCCCATAGCGGGCAGTACAGCTTCCGGTTTGATCTCAACGGCGGGTCGCTGGTTTACCGTTATGACCCGCATCAGCTACCCGTCTCGGGCGGGGCGCGATACCACGTCGAAGTGTATTGCCATACGACCGCGCTGGAAAACGCGCGGGCACGATTAACCGTCTACTTTACCGATGCCGACGGCAATCCGCTGGGAGATCAGGTGAGGAAATCGGAGTTGTACGTCACGCCGCAGGGATCAAACGGCTGGAAAAAGCTGTCGGTGGAACTGAGCGCAGACGACCCCAAGGCGGCTTTTTTAGCGGTTGAGCTGGGATTGTTGCAGCCGGCTTTGTATGCCGACCGGTCGCTGGGCGATCGCACTCTGCTCCCCCAGGACATCAACGGATCGGCGTGGTTTGATGATGTGCTGGTGGCGCAGGTGCCGGAGGTAAGTTTGGCGTCGGGCCGGCCGGGGAATCTGTTCCGCCTCGGCGACACGCCGATGCTCTCGCTGGATGTGAGCGATCTCTTCACCGACGATCTGCAATCCAAACTGACCGTCACCGATGGCGCGGGCAACCAGATTTACCAGCGCACGGGAAACGTTGATGTCGCCGCCAGCGGGACGACCGCCCATGAGCGGCTCAACGTCGCCATCCCGAAATTGCCGGCCGGGTGGTATCACGCCAAACTCGATATGACCAGCCACGGGCGGAGCCTGGGGATTCATTCCATGGATTTCATTCAGTTGGCGGATGCTGCGGAACCTGCCCCTCCGGATGGGCGCTTTGGCGTCATCGCGACGGATTTGCTGCCACAGGAATTGGAAGCATTGCCGATTATTTTGCCCTGGCTGTCGGTCGGCCGGGCCAAGGTGGCGGTCTGGAGCGATCAAAGCGACGGGGACGATGCCGCCGCGCCGGCAGGCGATGCCGGGGCGCTGTCGAGTGACGCTTCCGCGCCTCCGGGCGACGCTTCAGCGACTCCAAGCAGCGATTTCCTGGCTCAACAGGCAAGCGCGGCGACGCGCGATTCGCAGGAGCTTGACGCGGTTCTGGAGAAACTGGAGGACGAAGGGATTACGCCGACGGGCTGCCTGGTGAGCATCCCCAAATCGCTGGCGCGCCAACTCGGCGGCTCAAGCTGGCAAAAGCTGCTCCAGGCAAAGTCACAGGATTGGCAGCCGCAGCTTTCGTACCTCGTCAGCCGCCATGCGGATCACCTCGACCAATGGCAATTGGGGACTGATTTTTCCGATGAATTCGTCAACGACGTGCGCATGCGCGATGTGTACAAGCTCGTCTACGCACAATTCGCGCAGCTTGTGCATGATCCCGATCTGGCCATGCCCTGGCCGGCGTGGAACGACATGGGAAATCAGGTGGCGGCGACGGTTTCGCTGTCCATCCCCGCGCAGGTGCTGCCGGAGCGCATACCGCTTTACCTGACGGATCTGATCAATCAATCCGGCCCGCAAAAGCACAACTTTTCCATCGCCCTGCAATGGCTCGATGAGCAATACGGCCGCGACGTGCGGCTGCGCGACCTGGCCGAGCGGATGATTTATGCGCTGGCCGGCGGAGCGAAGCGCATCGACTTTGCCCTGCCGTTCAACATGCAAATCAGCGACGGGCAGGTCATCTGCAATCCCAAGGAAGAATTCATCGTCGAGCGCACGGTGATGCGCGTGCTCGGAGGGGCTAATTACAAGGGAACCGCTCCCCTTGCCGATGGCGTGCAGACGATGCTGTTTGACCGCCTGGGCGAGGGAATCCTGGCTGTCTGGAGCCGTGGGGCGCGCGGCACGCGATCGCTGGAATTGAGCCTCGGCCGCACGCCGCTGATGGTGGACATGTGGGGCAACGTTACGCCGCTGAAAACTGTGGACGGCAAGGTCACGCTCGATGTCGGGCCGATGCCGGTGTTGATCGTGGGCATTGACAGCCAGGCGGCCCAGATTCGCGCGGGGATCGCGTTTGACCAGTCGCTGGTGGAGAGCAGCTTTCAGTCGCACACGCGGCAATTGATCTTCACCAATCCCAGCGATCACATCCTCAACGGCACGGTCCGCCTGCACCCGCCGTCGGGGTGGACGATGAACCCTGATACGCTGGAATTCACGCTGCCCGCCCATCAGAAATTTGAGCGGCAGATCACCATCGAGTTTCCCTACAACAGCCTGGCCGGCCCGAAGAAGGTGTCTGCCGACTTCAGCATCGAGGGGGACGACGCGGAGGATTTCAGCGTGCCGCTGGAACTCACGCTGGGGTTGTCCGATGTGGGGATGAAAAGCTCCGCCCTGCGCGACGGCTCGGACCTGCTGGTGCAGGAGATGGTCACCAACTACGGCGACGCACCCGTGGATTACACGGCGTACGCATCTTATCCCGGCCAGACGCGGCAGGAACGGCTGGTGCAAAGCCTGGACCCGGGGCGGACGACGATCAAGTTGTATCGGTTTAAGAACGTGAAATTCCTGCCGGGGGCGACGGTGCGCTGCGGGTTAAGGCAGCTTGAGGGGACGCGGGTGTTGAATGATGAGGTGGAGATACAGTAGCTGCGAAAAAGCCGGGCTGGCGGTTCACCGCTCGTTTCACGCGGCTTCGGCGGCCGTATAGACCGCGCGCCGTCACCGATTCGGCTGCGTCGTCGGGGCATCCCCGCTGGCAAAGCCCAGATCGAGCTGCCGCGACTCTCCGTCCTTTACTTCCACGGGGACGGTGGCGACGGCATGGTATTGAAATGTCCCCGGCCTGTTGCTGCTGACAGCCGCGACGAAGACGACTACGTCGTACGACCCGGCCCCGACGGCGGCGAATGAATAGTGATCTTCACCACTTTTGAGATTGATCTGTATCATCTCTGACCGCGGAGCTGTCGAAGACCTGAGCGCGATCATGGTGTCGGTTGGATAGGCCTGACGATTAATGCGGCCGCTGATCGTCGCCGGCGCCGGCACGCGTATTTCCATGTGCTCGCGCTGATCCGCGGGCTGTTTGCCGATGTCGGCGATGCGCGCCTCTGGAACGCCGTCGCCCCAATAGGCAAGGTCCACATCCGGTCCCGTGAGATTGGCGAACGAGAATACGCCGTTGCTATCGGTGCGGGTCTGCTCAATTGTTCGAATGTACCGTTGATAGGAGAGTTGCCCGCTTTTGAGCATCTGCCAGTTGAAGCGATGTGGGTCGGCATTACCCGAATCGTTGGGCAGGTATGTCAGTGCCCGAACTTCAACGCCCGCGATGGGGTTGCCTCCGGCGTCGATGATTCGCCCGGCGATGCCTAACTGATTGGGTGGGTATTTTGACAAGCGGATAATGATCGGCTCGCGCTGGTCGCTGGATGTCACGGCGATGTGATCGAACTGTTGCACGGGATATCCTTCGGCGGCGACAACCAGCGTCACTTCGGTGCCGGACTCCAGGCCCTCGACGCGGAATTGCCCCTCCCCTCCGCCGAAGTCCTGGCCGGGGTCGACCGAGCTGGTGGGGATCTCCTTAACGTTGAACGCGGGGACCGGCTGGC
>JBEKYH010000436.1:0-4242 GCA_049511115.1 Tepidisphaeraceae bacterium
TTTCGGTGACTGTCCATGTTATAAAAACAAGCAAGTCTTGCATACCACATCAGGTTTGACTATCCTTACATATCTATGGCAGCAAAATCCATGCGGGACGCGTCTAAGGGAGTGCGGAAGCCGAAGACCGAGCAGCGGACCTACAGGTTCAACGCTCAACTTTGGGAGGATTTTGAGCGGGACTGCGCGCGCCACCTGCGCAACCCACGGTTGGTCGTGGAGGCCCTCGTGCGCAATTGGCTCGACACCGACGACAAGGGCCGATCCGCGATCGCCCAACACTACGAGCAGCAGTCAGGCGGAGCCGGAAGTGGCGATTAGGATCGTCGCGGCGACATTTGGCCGTCGTGGGTGTCGGCGCGATTTTCGGCTCTTTTCAAGGTGTTCAAGATGGCTGAATTGAACCAATCCGGCCCCGCCGTCTTCCCGGCATCCGTTGTGCTCCCGACTTCGATCCTCATCATCGACGGGACAAATATTGAGGCCCGCTGCCGCGAAGCTTTCAGCCGCGATGACATCGACTTCGGCCGGTTCTTTGCAAAAGTGGCTGCGGCAACAACTCTGCTGCACACGCACTACTTCACGGCGCCATTCAGCCGCCGATCGGACCCGCAGCGTTTAGCCGAGCAGTCAGGCCGGTTCAACGTGCTTAAGGCGATGCCCAATGCGACGCTGCATCTGGGACGGTATCAGGCTCGGGAGGTTCGGTGCAGAGAGTGTGGGCACGTGTACACCGCCTTTGCCGAAAAGGGAACAGATGTCGCGGCGGCCGTCTGCCTGATCGACGCCGCAATCCGCCGGCGGGCTGAACAGCTATTTCTCCTTGCCGGAGATAATGATTATCTTCCCGCTGTGCGGCTCGCCCGTGCAGAGGGAGTGAAGGTCGTTGTAGGATCAGTCATCAGCCCGCACGAGCATAAACACGGACAGTTGATGGCAATCGCCGATTTACGCCATAACTGCGGTCGTTATTTTGAGATAGATCAGGACTTTATGGCTGATTGTTGGAGGCCGCCGAAGCCCGGGTAATAATGAACCCTGGTTGACTTTCGGACGTAAATAGACGATATAACACCTGATGAAATACGAGCCTCTGGCGGGAATCCGACTTGGAACCGCTAGGGGTGAAATTTACCCGCCCCGTCTGGGAATCCGGCAACGGAACCACGCGGGGTTCTTTTTTTGCTTCCGATCTTAACCCGCTTGCCAGTTACGGTATTCCCCGATCAGCACGTCGCCAATCCTGACTGCGCCGCTGAGATAGTAGCTGCCTAGAATGACACGCTGATGTACGTCACTCCGGAGGCGTCGAATAGTCCTGGGCGTCATTATGTTCCGCGTGATCATCCATGTTGACGGAACGCCAAATCCGACAAGCTACGAATGCTTGGAGGATTCGCAGTCTGCCGCGCGGCTTCGTGCTGAGGAAGTGGCGCGGGAAGGCTTCTGGATTGACGACGTTGCGCCCGTTCGGTTTATTCCGCCTGTAAGGGTAAGACTCGTCCAGGTGAGACCAGGATTGCCCCATGCACGACGGGCACCCGCATCTCGCGCGAAATCCCCTGCGGGTATTACTGATTCATCGCTTCGCCTTCCGCGTGACCAGCACTACCTCAACAAGTTCAATTCGCGACGGAGGCATAAATGTTGACGGTCGAGAGCGCGGAATCCAGAAGCCGTTTCGGGTTAATTCTTCAGTCAATCGCTTCGCTTCCGCCTGAGATCTACGCAAAAACTCATGACGACGCGCCTTTTCGCCGGCGATGTGCACGATTATTCGGTGCATCGTTTACCCTCCCTGCTTTTCGATCGGTGCTGCATTCTTTCAGCCCCCGCACGGCTTGAATTAGACGACTGATGCCATACTCAAATCTTCACATATAAAGCGTCCATTGGGAGGCAGGGAACTTAGAAAATGGGCGCCTAAGGACACATTTTCTCCTTCTATTCCACCTCTATTGCTACTTACGAAGCCTACAGGCTGCATGGATATCATTTGACTCCGTACGGCAGTGACATAATCGCCTATTTTGGACGTTCTCGCCCACAACAAGGCCGCTTTGTGAAACCGAGTTTCTGTGTTTCACAGCACATTGAGACAGGTCATGGAGGTGGGTAGTATGCCATTGACACAAAAACTTCGAGATTCGCTGGACAGCGAATCGTCAGGCGTTCGCAAACTATCACCCCGGTCGGCTAATCCCGCCGGGTTTTGTGCGCCCAGGGCGATCTCGCCGGGTCCGGCTCCGCGAAAGCGGGGCTGGCACCCGGCGGATGAACCGGGTGCACAGCGCTGTGATAGGCGCGCGAACGCGGGGAGTCCGCCGGATGGTGGTCCCGCTTTTGCCTTGGAGTCTTGTTGCGCTCTGCTCGGCACGGGGCCGGCACGGATGGCAACCCCGAAGGATCGCAACTTGGAGGCGCACATGTCCACACAGCGGCCTGACTCTGCTACCCAGAGTCGTCGCCATGAAACTATCGCGGGCTGCAAAGTCACGCTCATCAAGCGCGGACCAATTGAGACGGTCCGCGGGGGTCCAAAGTGTCGCTGGTGCGGCAAGCCTTTGCGGCCCAAATACCTGACTGAACGCGCTGCCCAGGAAACCCGCCATTATTACGACAAGAAACCCAAGCATGTGCCCGCCACGTTTGACGAGCAGCGGCAGCAATGGGTTGTGGTCTCGACCGCGTTCCGAGTGGTCCGTCGGCTGTTTCAAGGGGCCTTCGGCGCCTACGGCGACAACTTCTTCTGCGGATTGAATTGCGGCCGCGACTATGCCGTTGCTGTTACCGAAGCGATCGACAAAGGGCGAGTGAGCCTTGTAGGACCGTCGGGCACGCCAATGACCATCAGTGCCCAGGGTGCCCGTCCGCAAAAACCCTGATTCCATCGCCACACCGAATTCGATTACGCGAGTTCAGGCCACTGAAAAATCGCCAATATTAAGAGTTTATAAGTTAGCTAAATGTTCAGTTGTAGAACACGAATTGTGTGATCTACAATGCGAGGAGTCACACCGGCTGGTTGTCCGCTGGTCGCCGCTAAATTGACTGCGGTGGCCCTCACCGGCGCCTTTCGGAATGGATCGGAGAATACCGGCCGTTTGTCTACGCGCCGGTCCCCGAAGGTGCCACAGCCCGTCCATTCAGGACGAATTTGGAGGCGGCAGATGTTGAGGCCCCTTCTGACGCGCATTGTATTGGTTGAACGCCATCAATCGGCGATGGGAATGCTTTCCTTTGGCAATCTGTTTTCCAAGGAAGTGATGGACACTCCTGATGATTCCACTGAAATCATCTACCACTTTGCGTCCGGGCAACGGTTCTGCCCCGTCTGGTGGCGAATATCCAGCGACCGCAGCCAGCATTGGGTGCTCGCCGTCGTCGAAGCTCTTGAAGACCCGTCAACTGGCGTTCAATTGCCAGGCATCGCGCCTGCCGTCGCGGTTCATGCCATTCTGGATCAACACACGCCGGCGGGGTACGAAGGCAATGTAGATCGGTTTCTGGATCTGATCGAGCGTTTGAGGTCACGTAACATCAACCCTGCCCAAGTCTCTGGACGCTATTGGCAACAGGCCGCCTGCCAGGTGATTCTTGGCGACGAACCAGACGATCCATCGCCCTCTGACATCGACATTACTGAGGACCCACCATGCGCCGCGTGAAACTCTTCGGTGCGGCAAGATCGCATCCAGTCTTGACAGGCGGGGCGGGACTTACGGCAGCGCTGGCGTTTTTTTCGATGCTGTTCGCTGATCGGCAAATTGTCATCAATACTTCGCCAAGCGTTCAGCCGGGGCTTTATGTGCGATCATCGGACGCGCCGCGCGTGGGCGCGATCATTGATTTCCGCATTCCGCCGATGGCAAGGGAATATGTGCGCGTTCGCACGGGCAATAACGGAGAGAACTGGTACATCCTCAAACCGATTGTGGCAGGCCCAGGAGACCGTATTGATACAACCGGCAGTTGGATGGTCATCAACGGACGGCGAATTGCGCCGATGCCACCCCCGGGCGATCGCGCGGGTCATCCGCTTCCGATTTGGCACGCGAGGCGCATCCTTGGGCCGGGTGAATTCTTTGTCTTTTCTGGTCGAATTACGAACAGCTTCGATAGCCGATGTTACGGGCCGATTAAACGGAATCAGATCGAATCTGTTCGCACTCCGATGCTTACTTGGTAATTGCTAGTCGTCATTCCGATCCGCCAGTGGCTCAGTGTACGTTTCATTCTCAA
>JBEKYH010000437.1:0-4240 GCA_049511115.1 Tepidisphaeraceae bacterium
CTCAAAACCGCACATCTTCCTTCGGTTATTCACCAAGCGCAGCAACTTGAGCAGTTGCCGGCGCACGCGCGCGTAGGGGACGAAGCGAATCTGCTGGAACTCATGAATGAGATGGTCCTTGGAGCGATGCGTCGCCAGGTCCAGAAAATACGCCAGCAGTTCATTGGCGGCCTTAGCGCCAATCTTCACGGAGGCGTGGTATCGGCCGTCACTTCCCTTCCCGCAACCGATGGAATATCCGTGAAAATGAATCGGCTGACGCCGGATGTCCCGCACGTTCCCTTCCCGGCGAAGAAAGAGATGCTCTCCCTCGGTGGCGATGAGGACGAAGAATCGCCCATATCGGAGATATGAGAGCTTCGCCTTGCCCTTGGCCTTCCGCCTGGCTCTCGCCCACTTGGACAACTCCAGGCCGTAGCCTGCGATGAGCTTGGCGTCCACGGCCCGTGGATTCTTCCCCGGCGGGATCTCCGCCGCCACGTAATGCCAATAGCCGTGATTAACCAGGTTGCAGGCAAGCTGCTGAACGAACGCTTCCGGAGAAGCCGCTTCACATCGGTACATCGAACCCTCCAACAACTAAAGCTCGAATCCAAAGTGGGGACTGTTTTCCTGATGGCGGCACAGTCCCCCAAAGCCATTTGTCTAACCGCTACCGAAGCTCGACCTCCCCCGCGTCTTCGCTTCGTTGCTCCGCATGGAGCCAATTACCTCGCTTTCTGCTCCCGGTGCTCCATGCGTCGCTGCTAGTTTCCAGCAGATCGACGCATGTATTCATCCGGGTAGCGGATGAAATCCTCAGCTACCCCACAAAAGAACCTTCGACACACCTTGCAGGTGGGTCGTCGTTTTTCCGCCATCGAAAAGAACAGTCCGTCAGGACAACTCTGTTCGACCGCGGCATCTTCCTTCCAGGAATCGAGGACGCCGGCGTGCAGCACTTTGCTGCACGCCGGCGCCACCGACCGTCAGACACGAGATTGAGAAATCACGTCGCTGCTTTCCTTCCTGCATAGTCGCCGGCACCACCCGTAACGACGCAGACCGCTTCACGACTGCCTTGCCGTGATTCGGAGGGCTTCCGCCCGTTGTACTTGCAGCACTCTTATCAGCGTGAAGTATTTGAAACACTCATGGGACTCCACGAGCACCGCCTTACCAGGGCGGCCACTTCACGCCTTACCCGATTAGTGACAATCGCTGAATCAACAAGTCACGTTGGTACATGCCCCCAAAGGGGCCGGCCGTGTGCGTATGCCTCGCCGTTCCCGGCGTGGCAAAGTTTACACCCCAAGGGTCGGGATGATTTCAGCCTACGAAACTAGAAGCTAGGCTTACCCGCTCGCAGCACCTTGGCCTCTCCCAATTCGGCACCGTCTCTTGTTGCACTGTGGTCTAACCCCTTGATGGGGCTTTCACGGTTGAGCTTTTCGCCGCCTGGCTTTTTTCACCAGGACGCCGAGCGATGTCTTATCACCCGGTCATGCGTGTCGCCACGCACGAACTCCCCGCAGACCTCACGTTGAAGGAACCCTGACGAGAGAAAGGGCCTTCGCCCGTACTCCGATAGCTCGTTGAGCTTTGGTCCCGGCCCCGTGAACAGGATTTGCAATGGGCATTCCCATCGCGCACCCGCTTCGATTGTCACGGCTCTGCATGAATGCAGAGTCAGTCTCGGTCGCCCGGCATCGAGCCGAAGCGAATCAAAAACCATGGACTAGAACGTAGAGATTGTTCCTGAGTTTTCAGGATTTTGAAATCTACGAGCCGTCCTCGAACGTGGCGGGCCAGTCTCCTGGCACCACGCTCTACGTGACACTCGCTCGAACGGTGGTAAAGCCGTCCCGCTTTCATCGGTTGGTAGCCGATTACTGGGCGCGCGAGTGCCCAATCTCGTTGACGCAGATGCACGTTGTGCGATGCGACAACAACAGGCTAAAAGCCCGTCGCGCCAATCAAGCCACAGCCGCACGCGCTATTCAACTCTTGTTCTAAAAAAAGTCACACCTGCCACCAGAACCGTCATAACCCTCATCGAGTTGTAATTTTGAGCTGGGGTATCGCTCACCACTGCCGTACATCCCCGTAACCAGGCCCGAACAACTTATCCGGCAGGATAATCTTGGCGCCGGCGGTTACGCCACCGGCAAGCGACGGGTCAATTTGTATCAATGCCATCTCCACGGCCCGGTATATCTCCTTCTGCCTTTGGTCAGCGACTATACCGCGATAATCCAACTCGGCGCAGCGAGCGATTTTTTGGGCGAAGGCAGCAAGAGATTCGGATTTGTCAGCGATGACGTAATGGTGACCTTGTACCATAAACGACCCACGGTCGCCCTCGTCAAATGGTTTATTCTCGGGTTTGGTCGTCAGCTTGCAGTCAATGATCATGGAAAAGGATGTCTGGGGATCCCAATCCCAGTTTCGTGCGATTAACAACGTGAAAGAAAGTTCCGCCGGGTGAGCGGCGCCGCCGGTCCATCGGACATCAGCCTTCACCGTCTCGACCGTGGAATCTCCCGATCCGTTCTGATGGCTATTGGCGAACGGTCCATCGCCAAGGAGATGCCACTGATTCTTGGCATCGCACAGAAGAAAGATGTTGCGCGTATCGCGATCGCAGCCACTGCCCATATCACCGACAGACGGCCAACGCGCCTGATAGACCGCACCCCACTTGGAATCCTGCGCGATTTTCTCGCTTTGGGCCGCAGACTCAAACGTAAACGGATATTCCGGACCATCGCCCCCTGCCAGCGCGTAGCCATCGCAACTGAATAGGCAGCATGTCTTTTTGCTCTGGCCGGTTAGTTCAACCATGTAGGCATGATCCATCGTAAAGCCAGGCTTGCCGGAAGCGTCGTGCGTGATCCAGAGCATATCGGCTCCATTCCAGACAAAGTCCGGTTTGGTTTGGCGCACCATGGCGTCGAAGTCCTCTGCCTGTCGGCGGATGATCAAACCGCCCGGCAGACCGTTGGCTTGTGGATCGAGATCGGCAAAGGCGGACTGAAAAGCGAGGACGACCAGAGCTGACAACACTGTCAAACGCCAAAGTCGAAACATGCGGCACCGTCCCTGGTGAATGAAGGGCATCTTGCCCTTGTCGGCGATCCTCGCTTCGTAACAATTCGGTCGATTATATCGAAGCATTCCGCGATCCGCGATCTTTTGCATAGGACGCGGTTGATATCTCCGTAAGCAACCTTATCCAAACGCTGGGAACAATAGGTTCAGGACGAATCCGGCCACACCAAGAAGAACGCCGGCAAATGCGCGTTTGCCCTGGCCGTTCTGGTAAGCGCCATAGGCGAAAATCAGGCCGATAACCGAAGCGATCATACCGGCCTTGTCATGATTGATTGGCTCCAGCGGGGTATCGAGCAGGCTCCAAAAACAGCTTGCCGCGCCAACCCAGATGGCCGCCATACCGTAGCGGGATCGTTTCGCTGGCGCTGAGGTTTTTTCTGGAGCCGGAGTGATTGGTGGCGTCAGCCGCATTTGCTCATTTTAGAACCCCAATCTGCTCTCTGCCAGTTCCGTAGCTTATTTGAAAATGCCTCTGGTCACAGTCGTGGGATCCTCCGGGGAATACAGAATGCAATCGTCCGCTGCACCAACCCGGCAGGTCCAATCGACAAACTCGCGCCGCCAACTTCAAATAGTTTTTGGTAATTCGACGTCGCCGATGAACCCATCCATAAGTCCTTTAAGCGGGGATATCCCGGATTGATGTGAGCGGTGGCTGAAGTGCACTCCGCATATCGCTCACAATACCTCCACCCCTTCACCGACCTGTCCCTGAATCATCCACCGCCCAATCCGTTTTCAGTGGCGACACCTCGCCTGTCGAACTAACCAGAAAATACCAGCTTTTCGGCGTCATGTTCTGCAAATGTTTCGTGAACGTCACCGCCGATTGCACCCCGTAGTGGGCAGTTTTGCATTGATACTCTCCCCGCGTACTTTCGCCGACATATTTCTCCGGCTCCGCTTCCGCCGGTAAACTTTTGCGCGCCAGATCGATCGCCCAGCCATTTCCGTCATCCGGCGGCCCGTCTAACTTGAAACTGGCCAAAATCTTGGCAGACTCGCGGCGCAGCCCGTCGCTCACCGGCGCGTGCATGAACACCGATACATCCCAATTCTTTCCCCATTTGCAAAAATGCAAATTCCACGCGATCAAATCCTCGTCTTGCCATTCCTTGAGATCCTTCAGCGGCCCAGATAAATCCGT
>JBEKYH010000438.1:0-4231 GCA_049511115.1 Tepidisphaeraceae bacterium
ATCAAGAACACACTGGCCGGCGACGCGAACCTGGATGGCATTGTGAACTTCGCCGACCTGCTCGTGGTGGCCCAGAACTTCAACCACACGCTCGATACCCATGGCAACGCGATCGACTGGGCCGACGGCGATTTCAATTACGACGGCAAAGTGAACTTCGCCGACCTGCTGCTGGTGGCGCAGAATTTCAACAAGCATCTGGCCGCCGGACAAGCGGCGCAGACACCACTTTCGTCGGGGCCACCGGTCTTAGCCGCAACCGAAACTGCGACGCCGGCGCCGGAAGTGGCCCCCAGTCCGGTGACGGTGGACGCCGGGGTGGTGGACGCGATTCCGTCCGCGCCTAACAGTACCGCGAATATGGGACCCAGTGCGACAACACCGAGCACCGCTGCATCCAATCCCGCTACATCGACCGCGGCAATTGCAACGAATTTTGCGGCTTCAAGTCCGGTTCCTTCGGCGGTGACGCCTCCGCCTGCCGCAGCCGAACGGTTGCCGCCAACACCAGCGACCGACGTACAGCCCGGTCGGGCAGCTTTGACGACCCAAGTGTTGGATGCGATTTCATCCGCGCCTTGGATTCCTACAGAGTTGACGGGTTCCCCAACGGTTAGGGTGGCGAACGTCGTTGCCGCCAACGCTTCCCAGGTAAAGACGACAAGAGCCTTATCCGCCACACTGACGGGAGGCATCGGGAACGTCTCGGAGGCCGACAATGCCAATATCCGGCCGGCAAAGGCCCGGCTGGTCATTGCAGCGCCGCCGGTCTTGCCGACAGACGGGATCACCGACGATGCGCTGTCAGGCGTCTGGAGCGCCGAATCACCAGCAGACGATTTGCTCTTTCCGGACTCCCGGGATTGTGATCGGCTGACGTCGGCGATCTGAAAGCGATGCTGAAATCGAATGCAGTGGGAGCCGCGGCATTGGGAAGCTACAGAGCACGAACATTTTAAGGTGAAGAGAAAATGACTTTCGCTGAAAAAGACCATCTCTCGCGCAGCCGACGGGTATTCTCAGCAACGGGCGCATTTCCTCTGGCCTGCTGCCTCTAAATGCAGTAAATCTGCGGGCGACAGTATGTTCGACGTTACGTTAAATGTGATCGCGCCCGTTTCGATGTCATCATCCGGCAACACCTGGTCTAGCATTCGGGAAATGGTCGGGACGCTCGAGACGAGGTGCAAGCCGCAGGGTTGGTGTGACGAGCGCCGCCGTTACTACCGTAGGCGATCCCGAAGCCAGGTGAATATCGAATGCTCGACGCCCGCCCCCCAAGCAGTCATTGATCGAAATACGGGCATGTCCGGCAGACGGCGATCAACTTTGATGCGGCTTGCGGGCGGAATCTGGTTCGACCTGCAACAACGTTTGCGCGCTGGAAGCCGTTTGGGCTTTGCCGAATAAATGGCCTTGAAGTTGATGGCAACCGATATCCCGCAGGAATTGCTGCTGCTCGGGAGTTTCCACGCCTTCGGCTGTGACGCTCAGCCCAAGTTCCAGCGCCAATGCCGCAACGGCCCGGACAATCGCCGTGCTGTTATGATTCGTTGACGCATCCGCGGGGATGGACGATACGAACGACCGATCGATCTTCAGTGAATCAATAGGAAGCTGCTGCAAGTAGGCCAGTGACGAATAACCGGTTCCAAAATCGTCAATGGCGATCCGCACGCCCGCGGCCCGCAGCGCCCGCAGTTTGACCGTCGCCGACGCGTTATCGCGGACCAGAAGGCTCTCAGTAAGCTCCAGTTCGAGGCAGTTTGGAGCGACGTCATATTGCTCCATCGCCCGAGCCACCATTTCCAGGAAATCCGGCTGGGCAAACTGCACGGCAGACACATTGACGGCAATTCGAACCGATTTACTGCCGACGGCCTGCCACGCCTTGCACTGGCGGCATGCCTGCAAGAGAACCCATTCTCCGATGGTAACAATCAGGCCGCTCTCCTCCGCAATCGGAATAAACTGCGTTGGCGGGATATAGCCGCGTGTGGGGTGGCGCCAGCGCAAAAGGGCCTCAAAGCCGACCAGGTCTCCACCGATGGAGACTTGCGGCTGATAGTAAAGCTCAAGCTCATTCTGCTCGATCGCGCGGCGCAGATCGCCTGCCAGCTCAATTTTCTCGCGCGCCGCCGCATTCATCGTCGGGAGGTAAAACTCGTATCGGTTGCGGCCGCGATCCTTGGCGCGGCACATCGCCGCCTCTGCGTTCTTTCTAACGGTCGGCCCATCGTGCCCATCCTGTGGATAGACGCTGATGCCGATGCTGGCGGTGATGCGCAGTTCCCGGCCGGCGACGTCGAACGGCTGCGACAACGCCTCCAGTATCTCCGTTGCCATCACCGCCGCGTCACCTACACTCTTTAGCTCGCCCAGCACCATGCCGAACTCATCGCCGCCAGCATGACCAAGAATGCCGGCCGTCGGCAAGCATCCGCGGAGCTTCTTGGAGACCTGAACCAGCACTGAATCTCCAGTCTCGTATCCAAAGGCATCATTGATGGAGTGAAATTTATCCAGGTTAATGTTCAAAAACGCCACGGGGACTCCGCTGCGCGCCGATTCGCCGATGGCATGCGAGAGATCGTGGTCCATCAGATTGCGGTTGGGAAGGCCGGTAAGCCCATCATGCAGCGCCTGGTGGTACATGCGCCCATTAAGCGATCGATGTTCAATCGTGGCCCCGGCAAGCTCCTTGATCAAGTGCAGGAACGATTGTTCGCGGGCGGTCGGCGGACGCACGGTGCGGCTGAAGACGATTAGCATGCCGTGGAATTCGTCGTCGGAGGATAGAATCGGCACCGGCCAACAGGCGGAAAAGCCCCGACGCACCGCCACCGAGAAAACGTCCAGCGGCATTCGCTGCTGAGTCAGATCGCATACGCCATACCCATCTTCGCCGGTGTCAATTTCCGACAATCGCCTCACCAGCGAAAACGCCTGCCGGCGAATCAGCGTGGCGAGTTCATTGTCCAGCGACGTTGCAATGTGCTCAAACGCGCCGTCTTCCAATGCCAGAAGGACCGCGCGCACGCCATCCACTCGCCTTTCCAGAATCGTTATTAAGCGTAACAGGGCGATCGGCAGTGGACTTGGATTTGCAATCATTGATACAGCGTCAGCCAGTTCTTCTTCCGGTAGTTGGAGCTCGACAGTGTGCATTGTTTCCCCTTATGTTCTTGGTAATGCCCATCTGTCTTCGTCATCGCTTCTGGCTGCCTTGTCTGGAACTTCTTCCAAATCTTAGCGGTCTAAATGCGCTTGTGAACTGGAACAAGTTCCAGTTTTGCGGCGGGTCTCGAACCCGGCGCGCCGGAACAAGTTCCAGTTTTGCCGAAGAAAACAGGTAAATCCTGTCTTTGCGAAAAGTTCCCGCCGCTTGCGGTCGAAAACGATTGCGTGAACGGAAGCAATAAAAACACGCAGGCGGAGATCAGAACGATCGCGTCGAAGGACGTCGATGCCCAGTTGCAACGGCTGGCCGCTTTGATTGTCGCGACCGCGCCCGACGACCTAACGGGGTTGGCCACGATCCACAGCGGCTTTCAGGAGATCGCGCATCTTCCGTTCCCGAACCAATCTCCGATCGGGTCGGGATTGGCCGCTCGCGGAGTGGCGCTGATCTCGCAGATCATGCTGAGAGAAAGGGAGGACGCCGCCGCCGCACTCAAGGCCGCCGGCGAAGTGGTGTCTGAACTGCAAGGCGTTCTGGATGGATCATTACTGCCCCAGGCCGCACCGGCTGAAGTTGCCAAAGCGGGCGTCGAAGGTGAACAAACCACAATTGCCGGCGAACCGGTATTCGCCGCCGCCGATGTGCAACTTGTGAACGACTTCATCGGCGAGGCGACTTCCCACCTAGATTCCGCCGAGGCTGAGCTGCTTAAGCTGGACAAGAATCCCGCCGACGCCGATGCCGTCAACGCGGTCTTCCGAAATTTCCACACCATTAAAGGCGTCGCCGGCTTCCTGAACCTTAAACAGATCGGGGCGTTGGCGCACGTTTGTGAAAACCTCCTGGACCTGGCGCGCCAGGGCCAGTTGGAAATATCGGGCTTTACCGCCAATCTGGTGCTGGAAGCGGCCGACACGATGCGTGAGCTCGTCGGCGCTCTCGGTGAAGCGGTCGAAAAAGGCGTGGCCGCCCCAGCGCAAGCGGGACTTGTGGAACTGATTGCACGATTAAAAGCCGCGGCGCTGGGTAAGCCCGCGGCGGCGTCCGGCC
>JBEKYH010000439.1:0-4226 GCA_049511115.1 Tepidisphaeraceae bacterium
GCTTGTCCCTTGATTTTCAAAATGAGCGCCCGCCACGATGCTGTTGAATTGCGCCGAATCGCGCAAAAACCCGGCGCCCGTATTGGGGTGGTTTCGCAAAAACGCCGCGACCGTTGTATCCGCAAGCGATGCATCAGCCAGCCGCCGGCGCTGATCGTCTTCCAGCGCCTGCCGATCCGGCATGCCATCGCTCGGAACATTCACAAATGACAGCCGCCCTTCCACAACCGATCGCGCCGGCGTCAGCCAATAGACGATCCCCGCGGTCGCGGCCATTCCGATGATGACTGCCGCCGCCATTGCCCCAATGGGCGCCTTCGACCCCGCGCGCCGGACGTAGCGCCCCGCGCCGTTCGTCGGAGCTTCGTCAGCTTCCGCCCGTGAGGATCCTTCGATCGGCCGCAGCAGGGGGCGGTACTCCTGCGCTGGCGGCGCTTTGGCGCGGGCCGACCGACTCTCCACGGGATCAGCCGCGTCCCCGTCCGTCGGCATCTTGCCGAATACATCGCTGGGTATTATCCCTTCGCCCATGGCCGCCCCACCTGCCGCATCCATCTGAAGAGCCGGAGCAGCGCCGATCGGGTCCGCCACAATGCCGCCCGTTGCAGGGATAACCGGCGGGATTGCCGGTGTCAGGTCGGTTTCGCGCTGCGGCAGCGGAACTTCCAGTTGCTGCTCGTCGGTCAGGTCCCAGAACTTGTTCTCCGAAAAATCTTCGATCTCCGCCGCATACGGCTCAGAACCGTCCTCCTGAAAATCGGGCACGAAATAGGTCGCATCGCCTGTCAGTGCCTGCCCGCCAAATGCGGCGTCACTGACGAATTCCGTCTGCAGCCCCTCGCCTCCACCAAACGCATCCCGCATCGCGGCTGGCGAAGAAACGGCCGCCGAGAACGCCGAGGGGTCGGTCCCCCCGCTGATTTCCATTCCAAAATCTGCGCGGGCCGAGAAATACTGCGCGCCGCTTCCCCCGTCCTCACTCCCTTCGGCGCCGGCGCTCCGATCGCCCTCATCCGGCTCAATCGGCCTGAGCTTGGGAACCGGCGGGAAATTCCGCAGCACGGGAGTCCGCACCGTCGGCAATGCGTCTGCATCCGCCGCGCCGCCCGCGCCCAATACAACCCTGTTCTCAATAGCCGCCAAATCCGGCAATGTCGGACCGGGAACCTGCGCCTTGGGAGCGATGCGCTGCGCCAGTGATTGCCCCTCGAAGCTAACCCCCACCTTCCCAAATCCCTGCGGCGGCGCAACCTCCGGCAATGACACCGGCATTCCACCCAGCACCAGCCCGCCGTCACCGACTGGCGCTGCTGGAACAGGCGGAGGCGACGCCGGGAGCGGCTTGGCTTGTGCCTCGGTCAGCCAGCGCATCTGCACGTTGCCCACGCGAACGATATTGCCCGCTTGCAGCTTCGCCTGGCGAACCTTGGCATTGTCGATAAGCACGCCCGCCTGCGAATTCAGGTCGCGGATGTGCCACGCCCCGCCCGCCGCGAAGATCGCCGCGTGGCAGGCCGAAATGCTCGCGTCTTCAATATGAAGATCAATTCCCGGCCTGCTTCCCAAGAGTGGAATTCGCATCTGAATCGGCCAGACGCCGTTGCATTCAATTGCCGCCGGAACCGGCGCCATCGGAGGCTGGAAAATCGCCTGGTTCGCCCAGAATTTGAACGTGAATTGCGCAATCTGCAGCAGATCGCCCTCGACAAAGCGATGGATCAGGATCGGCTGGCCATTAACCAGCAAATCTGCCTGGCCCGTGAGATTGCGGACATAAACTCCGTCGATGGCCGTAATGATCAATGCATGTGCCGGCGCGACACCGCCCGAAAGAAGCTGCAGATCGCTTCCCTCCTTGTCGCCGATGACAACGCTCAGCCGGTCCAGCAGGAAGGTCGGTTGCTGCTGGAATTGGCCGATCGCGATCAGGGCGGGTATTCCCGGCGGGATAGTTTGCTGCGGATTTTGTCCTGGCATGACCGACAATCCTCGCCACTAAATGCTTACGCATTTCTCCTGGCCGCGGTTCCCAAATTCACGGGACGTGCAACCGCGATCAACCCAACTGCCTGCTGATCGTATCGTCATGCTCAGCAACGAGGTAAACCCTTTCCAGGCCAGACAAAACCACCACGGGCGGCAGCCAGTCGGCCCGTCGCCGGCCAGGCAAATTCAGAACACGCTATTTTAGCCTAGAATCAGCGGCCGGAATATGCGGATATCGTAAATTTCGCCTCGACGCGCTTTATCAGACTTTAACATTCTGTCTGTCGGCGCCCAATAAATCGGGAATGCAATGAATATCAAACGCCTCGATCACCTGGTCCTGACCGTCGCCGACGTTGACGCCTCGATCGCGTTTTACACCAAGGCGATGGGAATGACGCCCCTAACCTTCGGAGAGGGCCGTCGAGCGCTGGCATTTGGCGAGCAGAAGATCAACCTCCATCCAGCCAAGGCGCCGCTAAAACCGCACGCCTTACACCCAACGCCCGGCTCGGCCGACCTGTGCTTCATCACCACGGAACAAATGACGGACGTCATCACAGACCTCGCTCGCGCCGGCGTTGCAATCGAACAAGGCCCGGTCGCGCGCACCGGCGCGCTGGGGCCGATCACCTCGGTTTATTTCCGCGATCCCGACGGTAACCTGATCGAAGTTTCCCGCTACGACTGAGACAGAAAGGGTCCCTATGCCTTCACAACAAAACAACGGAATCCTCACCCTCCCCTGCAATCACACCGTGGAAGCCACGATCGCCAAATTGCAGGCCCTTCTCCGCGAAAAAGGCGTGGCGATTTTCGCCCTGGTCGATCATTCCGGCGAGGCAAAGAAAATCGGCATGCACATGCCCCCCACGCAACTGCTCATCTTCGGCAACCCCAAGGCCGGCACCCCCCTCATGCTCGCCGCCCCCAGCGCCGCGATCGATCTGCCGCTGAAGCTGTTAGTCTGGGAAGACACCACGGGAAAGGTCTGGATTTCCTACAACTCGCCAGACTATCTGCGCAACCGCCACAACATCCCGGCCGAGCTGATGCAAAACATCGCCGTGGTAGCCGCATTGGCGGAAAAAGCGGCGAATCCGTAAACTCGCAGACCCTTACACACTTGAACCTTTGAACCCTTAAACCCCCTTTACCCCGATTGCCCAGCACAGGGATCAATCGCAGATTCTAGATTCGGATACTCACGCCGACGATGCTATCGCACATTGACAAAGCGCATGGCATTCCCATCCCGGGCATCGACGGAGACATTATCCAGTACGAGGCCCCTCACGTTATTCGCGATAAAGCCATGCTCACCGGTGGCGTGCACGTTCTCCAGGCGGATGTTCTCTAAAGGGCTTTCGGGAAGACCGGTCAGGTAGATCGCGTTACCGCCGACCGTGTCCAGGGTGATGTTCTGAAACAGCACGTTACGGATGACCGGCGTACTCTCATCCGTTGGTTTGGCGGCGGCGATGTCGGATTTGTCGTCGCCATAAAACTGGTCCACGTAGATTGCGCCGCGAGAATACTTGGAATCGCGAACTTCCGGACTCTTATTTGTGTATGTGCAGTCGCGGTATGTGATATTCTCGATCACGCTGCCCCGGCCGCGAATAGCCTTCACGCTCGCCAGGCTGAACGTGTCATGGAAGTCGCAGTCCGCAACCAATACGTCGCGCACGCCGCCGGACATCTCGCTGCCCATCGCCACACCAAAACCGCTGGTGAAGTGGCAATCGCTGATTCGCACATTTTCGGTGGGGATACCCACCGCTCGGCCTTCTTCGTCGCGTCCTGATTTGAGCGCGATGCAGTCGTCCTCGGTGGCGATTTGGCAATTGAATATGGACACATTGCGACAAGAATCAGGGTCCAGCCCGTCGCCGTTCACGATGCCCGGGTATTTCTTGCCTGCTTCGTCATAGCGGGTATTGATGCTCACGCCGTTGACGCTGACCTCATTGCAATAAATCAGGTGGACGCACCAGAAGGGCGACTGCCGCACCGTGATTCCTTGCAGATACACGCGGTCGGTATCGCGGATACAGACGGCTCGTCCCGGCCGGCCGGCGTGCTCTGCCAACTCCTTCTTGCGCAGGTCCGAGCCGTTGGCATTGATCGTCCCCGAGCCCGCGATGGTGATGTCGCGCCACCGCGTGCCCTTGATGTCGGGCGTGTTGACCAGGCTCGCATAGCAGATGGTTTCCCGCCCCTCACAGCGATACTTCATA
>JBEKYH010000440.1:0-4219 GCA_049511115.1 Tepidisphaeraceae bacterium
CGAACCCGCCGAGTGTGAGTATGCCAGGCAAGCCCGACGTCATCCACCACCGCGCGTGGCGTCGTCGTTGTCCGGCTGATCGACCTTACATCTCATGCGGTGGCATTGGTCTTTTCTGACTGGTCTACTTTCTACTCTCTACTGCTCTACTCTCTCGCGGCGTAGCCGCGTCCCCCTTCCCGGCATACAATCCCCGGCATGTCCATCCAGCGCAAGTTCACGTTAGCCGATCTTCGCGCCGCCCGCCTGACCGGGCGGAAGACGGCCATGCTCACCTGTTATGACTACACGACCGCCCGGCTCATGCAGGAGGCGGGGATCAAGATGCTGCTGGTCGGTGATTCGGCGGCCAATGTGATTCTCGGCCACGAGACCACCCTGCCGGTAACGCTGGACTTCATGATTACCCTCACCGCCGCCGTGCGGCGCGGGGCACCCAAGGCGCTGCTTATCGGGGATATGCCGTTTGGGTCGTACCATGAATCGACGCGGCAGGGCGTGAAAAATGTCGTCAAGATGGTGCAACTTTCCGGCTGCGACGGCGTGAAACTGGAGGCATCCCTCAGCCACGCCCGCCTGGTCGGAATGTTGGCCGACGCAGGCGTGGCTGTAATGGCTCATTTGGGTCTGCGGCCTCAGTCGGTTAATTTGCTGGGTGGTTATCGGTGGCAGGGCCGCACGGCTCGCGAAGCCGAGGAACTGGTTCGGACCGCATTGGTTTTCCAGCGTGCCGGCGCGGCGGCTATCCTGCTCGAGGCGGTCCCGCCCCAGGTATCGCAGGCCATTGTTGACTCTACCGACGTTCCTATTATCGGATGCGGCGCGGGGCCGGCCTGCCACGGGCATGTGGTGGTGACGCACGACGCCCTGGGCCTGACCGGCGTGGCCCCACGATTTGTGCCGGTTCTGGCGGATTTGGCGTCGCCGATGAAGGCCGCCTTTGCCGATTATGTGCGGCAGATCGAGGCGGGAATTTATCCGGCCTCGCAGCACTTATATGAAATGGCCGACGAGGAAGCGGCCAAGTTTTCCCGGGGACGCGCTGGTGCAACCAATTCCGCCGCCGCGACTGAATGACACGGAGTTCAGGGCACCGCACAGCAAGACGAAAAAAAACAGGGAATCTGACATAGAACCAATAGAGCAACCGAGTTGAAAACAGGAGAAGAAGCGTATGGGACAGTTCAGCAGCAGATTGGCCGTCGCCGTCTTAAGCGGTGCGGCTGTAGCCGGCGGATTCTTCGGCGGCGCCGCCCTTCTCGATCATGTGCAGTTCGCCCGCGCTGAATCGCAGGTGGAAGTCAACCGCCAGGCGCTCTCGCAGGTCGAAGACCTTTCCAGCGTCTTCCGCGCGGTGAACAAAGTCGTCGAGCCCAGCGTCGTGAAAATCGACGTCACCAAGACCGTGAAGGTCTCGCGCGGCGACATGCCCGACGAAGATTTGCTGCGGCAGTTCTTCCAGGACAACGGCCAGCCCATGCCCAATATCCCCGCTCCCGATAACCAGGATAATCAAGGCGGCCAGGAGTTCGAGCAGGATGGCACCGGCAGCGGCGTCATCATGGAGACCGCGGACGGCTACGGCTACATCCTGACCAATTATCACGTCGCCGGCGAGGCTGATGACATCAAGGTTACCCTCGCTGACGGCCGCATCTTCAATCGCGGCCACCTCATGGGCGCCGACAAGAAGAGCGACCTGGCCGTCGTCCGCATCAAGGCCGATAATCTGATTCCCGCCCGGTGGGGTAACAGCGATGACCTGCAAAAGGGCGACTGGATTCTCGCCTTCGGCTGCCCGCTCGGATACGCCGGCACCATGACCCACGGCATCGTCTCGGCCCTCGACCGCGAACACGTCGGCATCATCGACAACGGCAATGGATATGAAGACTTCATCCAGGTGGACGCCCCCATTAATCCCGGCAACAGCGGCGGACCGCTGGTGAATCTGCACGGCGATGTGGTCGGCATCAACACCGCCATCGCCAGCAGCACCGGCCAGTTCAGCGGCATCGGCCTGGCCATTCCCATCAATAATGCTCACAAGGTCTATGATGCCCTCAAGGGCGGCGGCAAGATCGTCCGCGGCTGGCTGGGTGTTTCCATCAGGGACATCCCTGACGTCGATCCACAGGTGGTGCACAGTTTCGGTTTTACCAAGGACCAGGGCGTCTTCGTCTGGGGGCTGATTAAGGACACTCCGGCCTATGGCATTCTCAAGGCCGGCGACATCATCACGGCGATTGACGGCAAGCCTGTTAACACTTCCGAGCAACTGCGTTCCCAGATCGGCTGGACAGCCCCCGGTTCCAACGTGAAGCTGACCATCTTCCGCGACGGCAAAACAATGGACGTGAACATCAAGCTGGGCACTCAGCCTGGTGATGATGAGCTCGCGCAAATGAACTCGAACCAACTGCGCCCAGGCGGCGGCCGGCTGCGTCCGAGTTCCACGCAGCAGTTGTCCAAGTTGGGTCTGCAGATTGAAGATTTAACGCCCACGATTGCCGACCAATTGGGTTATGACAAGCAGACCACCGGCGCGGTGATCACGCGCGTGACGGCCGACTCCATCGCCGCCAAGGCGGGATTGAAGACCGGCATGGTCATTACCCAGGTCGGCCGGACCGACATTACCAGCGCCTCGGGCGCTGCCGCGGCGCTGGGCAATGTTGACCTGGCCAAAGGAGTTCGTCTGACCGTGCAGAGTCTGGACGAGGGCTCCGCCTTCGTCTTCCTGCAACAGGATGACAACAGCCCGTCCAATAACTAAGTGCAAGATTTGCACGCCTTATCAAATGAACGCTCAAGCCCAGGCAAAGGAAATGCCTGGGCTTTTTGCTTGGGAGGAAATGCGAATGCAATTGAACCCGCCAAGGCCGCCAAGATCGCCACGGCGGAAAATAAAGAGGGAATCCAACAGTGTCATTTGATTGGATTTCTTCTTGGCGTTCTTGGCGGCCTTGGCGGTTGAATTTCGTCTTCACGCCCGAGCCACGTTCACGGCTTCTTTCTGGCTCGGCACGATCTTGAGAATCCGATCCAGCCGCAAGATTTTCAATAGCTCCATGATCTTTGGCGGCACGCTGCACAGGACCAGCTTGCTATGGGGGAGGGTCGAGAGCTTCTTGTTCATGTGAATCACAATGCCGATGGCCTGGCTGGAGACATATTGGACTTTTTCAAAATCCAGTACAATATGTCTTCGGTCCTCCACCTCGACGAGGCGGAGCAAGTCGGCTTGGATTGACTCAAGGACGGGCGGGTCCATCAGATTGGGCGTGCGAAACTCAACGACCGTCCAAGCATCGATTTTGTTGTAAATAAAGTTGGGATTCACGGCCGAGGATATTACCCGCGGGCGCGGCATGGACACAATATGCCGCGTCGGGAAAGGACGGAGTTAGGTTCGAGGACTGAGGACTGAGGACTGAGAGACAGACAAATACGACGGACTTTGGAATTCAAGCTCTTCCTCCTCAGTCCTCAGTCCTGATTCGGCCTTGGGTCCTGATCACTTCTGCCCTAGACGGCGTAAGGTTGGTTTGTGCTCACGTTGCTGGTTCTACAAGGTCCGGATAAGGGGAGGCGATTTGAGCTTCCCGACGCGCCGGCGCTTATCGGCCGCGAAAGCCGCCAGCTTCCCTTGACCGACAACACCGTCAGCCGCCGCCATGCGGAGATGCTCCCCCTCCCCGCCGGCGAAGGGGGCGGCTGGGAAATCCGCGATCTTGGCTCGGCCAACGGCAGCTACGTCAACGGCCTCCGCGTCGAACGCGACCATACCCTTAAGCTCGGCGATCAGATTCGCGTCGGCCACACCGTCATGGTCTACGGCGCCCAGCCTGGCATTTCCCGAGCCAGCGGCGGAAACGTCACCCTGTCCGGCGAGGAGGCGGGCATGGACGCTTCCATCGTCCGCACCATTGCCAGCAACGATGACAGCGTGGTCCTTGCCGTCCCCGAACCGGCCGCCGCGGCGATGAGCAATCTCAAAATCCTCTACCAGCTTGGCGCGGCGCTCGGCTCCAGCTTTAACGTCGATCAGGTTTTGGAAGTGGTCATGGACCTGGTCTTTGAGCACATCAAGGCCGACCGTGGCATGGTCCTGCTGTTGGATCCCAAAACCGAAGAGCTGGTCCCCAACGTCGTGCGCAGCCGCGATGAAAGCGGCAAGGCCGAAACCCCGGAAAACGGCGGCGACGGAAAGGCCCCG
>JBEKYH010000441.1:0-4217 GCA_049511115.1 Tepidisphaeraceae bacterium
GATGAGCCAGAGTTCGAATTGGTGGAAGTGAAGAGCATCGCCGTGCAGCGGCTGCGGAGCTTCGGCGACGTCTATCTGGCCTGGACTTTGTGGCGGTTGCTGGGATTGGACGTTTTGTTGTCACAGCACATGCCGGCCGGACGCGAGGAGGTTCCCTGGGCGACGGTGGCGGCGATTTTGTGCATCGCCCGATTCTGCCGGCCCAGCAGCGAGTTATTCATCGAGAAGCATTTTTATCCCGCATCGGCGTTGGAGGATTTGGTGGGCGTGGAGCCGGCGAAGGTGCATACGGACCGGCTGTACGCGGGGCTGGACGAGCTGCTGAAGCAGAAGGAGACGATCGAGCAGCACCTCCACCAGCGACTGGGCCAGCTCTTCGAACTCTCCTATGACCTGCTGCTGTACGACCTGACCAGCACTTACTTCGAGGGACAATGCTCGGCCAACCCGATGGCGCGGCGCGGCTACTCGCGCGACAGCCGCCCCGATTGTCCGCAGGTGGTGATCGCGCTGGTGGTGACGAAAGAGGGCTATCCGGTGGGGTATGAAGTGTTCGACGGAAACACCGCCGACAGCACGACGGTGCAGGAAATCGTGGAGAAGGTGGAGGCCGCTCACGGCAAGGCCGGGCGCATCTGGGTGATGGACCGGGGCAACGTCTCGGAGGCCAACCTGTCGTTCATCCGCGGGCGCAACGGCCGCTACATCGTGGGGACCCCCAAGGCGCTGCTGCGGCAGGTGCGCGGGCAGATCAGCGCCGACGGATGGCGGCAGGTGCGCGAGGGAATCCAGGTCAAGACCGTGAGTTGCGAAGACAACGAAAAGATCGCCTCGACGGAAACGCTGATCCTCTGCCGCTCGGAGGATCGCGTGGACAAAGAAGCGGCCATGCTCGACCGCTTCGTCAAACGCATGGAGGAAGGATTGGAGGCGATGAAGAAGTCGGCCGAGAAGGGACGATTGAAAGACGTGCTGGCGGCGCACGTGCGTCTGGGCCGGCTGGTGGACAAGAACTGGCGGGCCGCCGAATGCTTCGTGGTCAAGATCGAGGAGAAAGACGGCGGACTGTGTGTCACCTGGACCAAGGACGAAAAAAAGAAGCGAGAACTCTGCGGCTGCTATCTATTGAGGACGAACCTGCCGGAGGCGGACCCGGTGGCGTTGTGGCAGCAGTACATCCAGCTCGTGGACGCGGAGTGGGCATTCCGAATCAGCAAGGATGAATTGGAACTTCGGCCGATCTGGCATCATCACGAGGATCGGGTCAAGGGCCACATCCTGGTCTGCTTCATCGCGTACGCGATGTGGAAGACGCTGTCCGGCTGGATGAAATCGAGTGGGCTGGGCGAGGCGCCGCGGCCATTGCTGGAGGAACTGGGGACGATCAAAAGCGGCGACGTGTCGTTGCCGACAAGGAGTGCCGCGGGGACGCCCGGCCCGACGTTGGTGGTGCGTTGCGTGACGCGGCCCGACGCGCATCAGACGGCTCTGCTCGCCCGGCTGGGATTGGAAATGCCCAACCAGATCAAACGATTCCGATTGGAGCAAGGCATGATGGCAGCACATTAAAATGTAGTGGAAACTCGCAACGACAATCGGCCCCGGCGCCAGCGCCAGGGCTGTCTTTGCTTCGGAAGTGCGTAACTTGGGTTAGGCCAGCAGCCAATCGCGAGTGACGCACCCCTCTTTCCCCTCGCCCGGTACACCGGGAGAGAATGTAGGGCGCGCTTCAGCACGCCGATTTGCGCGCTTTGATTGATTAATCGGAGGCGTGCTGAAGCACGCTCTACTTTTGGCCGTTTTTTTGCAAGGACGGGTGGAAAAATTAAAAAAGTATCCGGCTAAGTCGCCGGCCTCCTCCGCTTCCAAAACCCATCCTCGCGCCCCCCATAAAACCCGCTCAGCGCCTGATCCATCACAATCTGCGTCCGCAACCCCACCTCCCCCGTGCTCAGCCACGACAGCGCCGCCTTATCCCCCAATAGCACTTCCACGATGGCCTGAATCAACGGCTGCTGCACATGCTGCGCGCTGGCCGTCTCGACCATCTCGCGCAGCCCTCCATCCCGTTCCAGCAATAACGGCCCTTCCGGCTTGCAGGAAAAGGAAATCTTCCCGCGCTCGCCAATGATTCTGAATTCGTCCTCGCTCTCGGCGGCGCTGAAATTAAAGCTGGCTTCGCCGGCGACTCCCCCCGCCGCTTTGAAAGTCATCTCCACCGCATCTTCGACCTCATATTGGCCTTTGACATTGCGGGCATTGCCGACGATTTTCATCAGCGGCCCCAAAAGAAAATCCAGCAGGTCAATCGCGTGGCTCCCCATATCCACAAACAACCCGCCGCCGGATTGCTCGGCGATCAACCGCCACGGCGCCGGCTCTTTGCGGCTGGCCATCTGCCCGTCGGCGTAGGTGTAAGAGGCCTCACGAATCTTCCCGAGTTCTCCGCCCTGAATGATCTGCCGCGCCCGCACGAACCGAGGCAGAGCGCGCCGATAGAACGCCACGAACAGCGGCACGCCCGCATCCGCGAACGCCTCGACCATGCGCCGCCCCTCATCCTCATTCCGCGCCATCGGCTTTTCGACATAACACGGCTTGCCCGCGCGGCAAGCCATCAGCGCATAGGTCTCGTGCATGGACGGCGGCGTCGCGACATAAACCGCATCCACCTCAGTATCATTCACCAGTTTTGCCGCATCGTCATACCACTTGGGTACGCCATGCCGCTTCGCATAATCCGCCGCCTTGGCCCCATCGCGGCGCATGACGGCCACCAGTGCGCTCCCCTTGGCCTTTTGAAAGCCCGGCCCGCTTTTCACTTCCGTCACATCGCCGCAACCAATGATTCCCCAGCGAACGGTTCCCATTGCCCATCCTCCTCGCGTTTTAATGTGGGGTGGGCACCGCCCACCGCTGTAGCGAATTGGTGGGCGATGCCCACCCTACACGATGCTACAGCCCCATCTCCTGACAAAGCCGCTCGAGTTTTCCCGCCTCAATCTCCATATCCGCCGCATTCTCCGACCGCCATCCGCCCGGCCCATTCTTCTGGCTCAGCGGCGCGTCCGGACCATTCCCCAGCAGGATACCGTATTCATGCCCGCAGGACGTAGCCAAATACCAAAAAATGGTTTCCACAAATCGCGGCGACGCCAGCTCAATGACCCGCGTCCCGCGCGGACAAAACGTAATATTGGCCAGCCCCGCCCCGTGCGGCGCGACCACGGCATCCGCCGACGCAAAGAGCCGCACCTGCTCGGCGAGCGACAGCTTCTCGCATCGAACCGCCTCAAACCCGCGCCGCACCAGCACGTCCCGCACCTCGGCTTCATTGCTCACTCGCCGCACATTCTCGCGCACAATATAAATCCGCCTCCCGCCACAAAGCGACGCCGGAAACATCCCTCGCAACAATTGAACGGCGAGGCGATGCGGATAAACCAGCTCCGAAAGGTATTGCCCATAGAGCGCCCTTTCGCACCGCACGCGCGGCGTTCGCGCCAGCGACACCACTCGTTCCGCCGGCACGTTGAGCATCTCCAGCGCCGCACGCACGTACCCGGGCGAATCATCCGTGACGATAATCTGGTCAAACGCCACGCGCGGATGCGTCTGCATGACCACCGCCGTCCGCACCAGGGCATTGAGCAGAAAATGATAGTAATTAAAGGCATGCCCCTCGATGGCCAGCAGCGACCGCCCCGGCAGATCGATTACCGGCGTCGCCTCATCAAACGATTCGGCCGACCCACCCGCGTACCGGATTAAATCGGTCAACAGCCGCCCGTTCCCGTCGCGACCCGCCACGGTTTTGTGCACTGGATGGTAAGCCAACTCCAGGTTCCGCATCTCGACGGTATACGCCTGAATCGGCGACCGCGCCGCATGGCTGCGCACTTTGGCCTGATACGCCTGAAACACATCCAGCCGCCGCCCATCCACCGACCGCGGCAGCGCCGGCTCCGGATGCACAAAGCTCGCCAACGGCGTAATCGTCGGCGCTCCGGGAATCGACTTCCAGACGACATTTGGAGGGTGAGCAACTGCAGTCACAATCGGCTCCGGTACATAATAAATAGGAAATCGTCGTGCCGGGGCCGTTTGCGGTAGTTTTCGCCGCCGGCGAACACCCTTTTCTCCCGCCCCCGGTATTTCCGGGGGAGGGCCGGGGAGGGGGCTTTGCCCGCAAGACGCTCATTACACAAGTCCCGGCG
>JBEKYH010000442.1:0-4192 GCA_049511115.1 Tepidisphaeraceae bacterium
TTGGCATAAACTATTCTGGAAATTAAACTGATTGTCATAAGCAGGCGGCCATGAGTATGAACGAAATTGACGAGATGTCGCAGGAGCGAATGATCCGCAGCCAGATCATGGACCGCGGCATCACCAACGAGCGCGTCCTCGCGGCGCTGCGAGCCGTGCCGCGCGAGAAATTTCTGCCGCTCGACCAGCGCGATCTCGCCCACGCCGACCGCGCCGCCCCCATCGGCCACGGCCAAAGCATCAGCCAGCCCTACATCGTCGCCCTCATGACCTGGCGGCTCGACGTGCAGGCGTCACACAAAGTCCTCGAGATCGGCACCGGCAGCGGCTACCAGTCGGCCATCCTCTCCAAGCTCGCCGGCGAGGTCTATACCATCGAGCGCATCAAGCCGCTTTTGGACGACGCCTGGGAACGCCTGATGGCCATGAACCTGCGGAACATCCACTTCCGCTACGGCGACGGCCTGCGCGGCTGGCCCGAGGCGATGCCCTTCGACCGCATCCTCATCGCCGCCGCCGCGCGCACCCTCCCGCGCCAGTTGCTCCTCCAGCAGCTCGCCGACGGCGGCCAGGCGGTTCTGCCCGTGGGCGACGAATTCGAACAAATGCTCCACCACGTCCGCCGCATCGGCAACGAACTGATCGTCACCGACCTCTGCCCGTGCCGGTTCGTCGAGTTGGTTGGAGAGGCACGGTGAACGCCAAGTGTAGGGTGGGCACCGCCCACCGCTTTTCGCACGAAGGTGGGCAATGCCCACCCTACATTTAAGATCGGCATCGGTGGACAATTCCGCCCCTTCAAAAATGCCACCCGCCCCTGACTCAGTCCTCAGTCCTCAGTCCTCAGTCCTGCTGATGCCCGGCGTCGGCCCCATGCGCGCCCGCCATCTCCTCGATCTCGGCATCCAATCCCCGCAGGATTTGCTCGAGTATTTCCCCCGAACCTACGTCCAGGAGTCCCCCGAGCGCGACATCGACGCCCTCGTCGAAGGCGAAATCCAATCCGCGCGCGGCGAAGTCATTGCCGTCGATTTCGTCCCCGGCGACCGCCCCCGTTTTCGCGCCACGCTCTCTGACGGCAAAGGCCGTCTCGAATTGGTCTTCTTCAACGGCGGCTACCTGCGCGGCCGCATCGTGCCGGGCCTGATTCTCCGCGTGCGCGGCAAGGTGCAGTCCTTCCGCCGCGAGCCGCAGATCGTCAACGCCAAATGGGAAGTCGTCGCTCCTGAAGTCGCCAGGCTGACCGATTCCCTCTATCGCCCCGTCTATCCCGCCAGCGCGGCCCTGGCCAGCACGGCCATCGAGCGCATCATCCAATCGCGCCTCGACGCGGCCGTCGCCGAAATTCGCGAATGGTATGAGCCGCCGCTGCTGAAAAAACGAAAACTCCTCCCCCGCGCCGACGCCTACCGATTCATTCACCGGCCGACCGACGCCCGCAGCGCCTCCGACGCCCGCCGCCGCCTCGTCTACGACGAACTGATGCTCATGCAATTGGGCCTGGGTATCAGTCGCCGGCAACGGCAGGTTCCCTTCTCCGGCCCGGTAATGAAGATCGACAAACTGCTCGACGAGCGCATCCGCCGCCGCCTTGGCTTCACCCTCACACCCGCCCAGGACAAGGCCGTCTGGCAGATCATCACCGACCTCGCCAGCGGCCAGCCCATGAACCGCCTCCTCCAAGGCGACGTAGGCTGCGGCAAGACCGCCGTCGCCGTCTACGCGATGCTCGCCGCCGCCGCCAACAAGCTTCAATCGGCGATCCTCGCCCCGACCGAAGTCCTCGCCGAACAGCATTACCTCACCCTCACCACGCTCCTGGCCGGCTCGCGCCTCAGGATCGGCCTCTTCACCCAGCGCAGCGTGAAGAAATCCCGCCAATCCCTCCGCGATGAACTCGCCTCCGGCGCCATTCACGTCGCCGTCGGCACCCAGGCGCTGCTGCAACCCGACGTGGAATTCTCTCGCCTCGGTCTGGTCGTCGTCGACGAGCAGCATCGCCTGGGCGTCCTGCAGCGCGCCTGCCTCCGCGACAAAGCCGCCTCGCCGCATTACTTGGTCATGACCGCCACGCCAATCCCGCGCACGTTGGCCCTCAGCTACCTGGCCGATTTTGATTTAAGCGTCATCGACCAGCTTCCCCCCGGCCGCCAGCCGATCAAGACGCGCCTGCTTCCCTGCCGCCGCGCCACTGAAGCCTACGCCTTCATCCGCGCCCAGGTCGCCCGCGGCCGCCAGGCGTACATCGTCCTCCCCCAGGTCGACGACGACGGCGCCGATGGCGTCAAATCCGTCCTCCAGGAAATCGACCGCCTCGCGCGCGGACCGCTGTCTGGCCTGAAACTAGCGGCCCTGCACGGCCGCATGAACACCGACGAAAAACAATCCGTCATGACCGCCTTCCGCGAGGGAGGCGTCGATGTGCTGGTCGCCACCACCGTCATCGAAGTCGGCATCGACGTCCCCAACGCCACCGTCATCCTCATCGACCAGGCCGACCGCTTTGGCCTGGCCCAACTGCATCAACTTCGCGGCCGAGTTGGTCGCGGATCGGAAGAATCGCATTGCATCCTCCTCTCCGACGCCGCGGCCACCCCCGCCCAGGCCCGCCTCAACGCCATCACTCAAACCCAAAGTGGTTTCGATATCGCCGAAATGGACCTCAAACTCCGCGGCCCCGGCGAATTCTTCGGCAGCCGTCAGCACGGGTTGCCGGAATTCAAGCTGGCCGACCTCAGCCGCGAAATGCACCTGCTGGCCTGGGCCCGCGACGACGCGCTGGCGATTTTGAAGAATGACCCAAACCTGGCCAAACCCGCTCACCGCTACTTGCGCGCCGCCCTCATCCAACAATTTGGCGACACGCTTGGTTTGGCGCAAATTGGCTGAAAGCCGAGGGATTTCTCACCGCCCGCGAGGAGTACCTCGCTAGAGACGCAGAGGAACGCAGAGGAAATCCAACCAGGGAATCCAAGGAAGAAATCGAAGATCAGAATCGAAAGCCTTTTCTTCTCCGCGCCCTCCGCGCCTCTAGGTCGCTACTGCGACCGGGCGGTGAGTCTTTCTTTTTGCATTCATTCCCCGCTCCACACCCCGCCCACTTTCCTCACCACAATCCGCTCCTCCCCATTCCCCGCCGCGTCCAGTATCCGCCCCATCGGCTCCTCCAGCGGCTCATGGCTCAGCCGAAACGTGCTGTGGTGCATCGGCATGATCGCATCCGCCTTCAGGTGCCCGGCCATTTCCCATGCCTGCTCGGGATTGGCATGAGCCTGAATGTACGGGTTGTACGCCCCAATCCCCACGATGGCCAGATCAGCCTTGGCCGCTCCCTTGAACAATTCGTGGTATGCGGTATCAGCGCCATATAAGATGCGCTTTCCCCCCGCTTCGAGAAAATAGGCGTTATATCCCCGATATTGATCGAAAAACGTCCGCGCCCCCCAATGCCGGACCTCCTGCGCCCGCACCGTCAGCGGCCCGATCGTGGTCGATTCCCCCCAGCGCAACTCGGTCACGCGCCGAAACCCCAGGTCCGTCAAAAGATCTCGCGTGTGCCACGCCGTCACCACCGGCACGCGCTTGGGCAGGCGCGAAAGCGTCGGCCGATCGAGATGATCGAAATGCGCGTGCGAAATCAAAATCAAATCCAGCTTCGGCAGCTCGCTGATCTCCAGCGCCGGCGCGAATTTCCGCATCGGCCCGGCTGTCAACAATCCCATACCGATCCCAATGCGCCGCGAAAAAACCGGATCGGTCAAGACCGTCATCCCCCCGATGCGAATCAGCACGGTGGCATGTCCAACCCACGCCGCCCCCATCCGTAAATCCTGCCACCTCGACAAATCCGGCTTAAGCGGCGCCGCTGGCGGCTCGCTCAACGAATCCAGCCAGCGCAGCCGCCCCCGCCCGCGCCCAAGCTGGTCCGCCAGGCGCAGCATATACGGCTTTCGCTTGGCCCAATCGGTGTACGTCCGCCACGTCATCAGACCCAATCATAGCGTGCCCGTCGCGGCCCGACGCGCGCGACCACACTTTTTTCGGCGGAGGGCAGCAGAGAGATGAACGCTGAGAAACTATGAAGCCGAGCTCCGGCGGGTGTGAGTTTCCGGGAATAGAATCCCCGGTGCTGTAAACGGGCTGGCCGCGTGGCCGCCCACAAACCCTTTTGCCAGGAGCTCGGCTATGAAGA